>NZ_JAUZUX010000010.1:0-222985 GCF_031844285.1 Enterobacter sp. BRE11 | reverse complement strand
TGAATTTACGCTTTTTTCCCTGCCTTTACGGGCAGGATGTCCAGATGGCTGCTATAGATAAAATGGTTCAGTCAACGGTCAGAGGAGGGAGGCGTAATGAGCTTTACGATTAGCGATGAGGTGCAGCATAAAGAGGGCGGGCCTGCCATGGTGGTTACCGGCTACGCCAGTGGCATGGTGGAGTGTCGCTGGTATGACGGCTACGCCGTGCGCCGCGAAGCCTTTCATCAGGATGAGCTGAGCCACGCGATTTCTGAGAGTCCGCTCGCCAGCTAAGCGCTGTTCAACGGGGATGCGCTGACCATCCCCCGTGACTTCCCGCATTTTTTACTTTCCCACGCCTGTTATACTCACCCGATCTCAGTTATTCGGAGCACCGTTGCTAATGGCTGCTTTGCCGCTCTCCGTGCGAAAATTATCTCCTGAACTGCGCGTTCATCTCCTGTTTTTAGCGGTCTTTCTCTTCTCTTTCTTTCTGACATGGCGCGAACTCCATATCCTGAAAAGCAACTATGAAGATCGTCAGCGCGCCGCGCTGACGGAGATGCAGAGCAGGCTGGAGAGTCAGTTTCAGGAGAGTATTGACGGGATGATCTACTACCGCCGCATGCTTACCTATGCGCTGGCGCATCCACTCGATCCTCATCATGCGCGCCATGCGCTGGCGCAGTTTCAGCAGCTGCGCTCGCAGCCCGCCTGGCAGCTGCGACTCAATATGCCGCGCAGCATGCCAATAAACGGCGTCGGCGACAGCTGGCTGGCGCAGGATGCGCTGCTGCAGCGTGATGAGGCGCGGCTCCATGAGGAGCTGCTTGCGGCGCTGGAGTTCAGTTTCATTTTGCAGTTCAGCGATGCGGCAGCCGATTTTCACTCGCGTTTCTGGTAAACCTCGCGCGCGGGCTTCTTTATCAGCTCGCGTCCGCCGCAAACGCTTTCCGCGGTCTCAGCCAGCTATGCCACCATGGTTTCGCGCCCCTGGTTCAGGGCGATGGCGACGCTGGCGCCCCCACCGCAGCTGCGCTGGTCGGGCGTCTATCAGGGCGCGGAAAAGGAGGGGGCCATGCTGACGGCAACGACGCCCATCCTCTATAACGGCTACTGGTATGGCGCACTGTCGATGGATTTCACCCAGCAGCGTATCGCCAGCCAGTTGAGCACGATGCGTCGCAGCGCGCTGTTGGGCAGCGTGCTGCTGCTCGACAAAGCGCAGCAGCCTGTGGCCTCCCTTGACGCGCCGGACGGCAAGCCGTTGAGCGAAAAGGCACGGCAGCGGCTCTATGCGCAGATTGCGCGGCAGCCGCAGGGCACGCTGCGGCTGGAGCAGCAGTTCATCAGCTGGAGCAGGCTAAAAAACGTCGACGGCTATCTGGTGAACCAGCAAACCCTGGCACAGGGGCTGCGCCAGGATTTAGGACGCGCCATGCTGTTTATGCTGACGATGTGGCTGCTGTTCGTGCTGCTACTGCTGCTGGCACATCAAATCATTGTGCGTCTGGTACGGCGGCTGAGCCAGCTCTCCGAGCGGCTGGCGTGGCGTGCCAGCTATGACGGCCTGACGCGGCTGCTTAACCGCAGCGCCTTTTTCGAACGCTTCGACGTAGAGGTAGCGCGCTGTCGTGCGCTTCACGCGCCGCTGACGGTCATCCAGCTCGATATCGACCACTTTAAAGCCGTAAACGATACCTGGGGTCATCAGGCGGGCGACCAGGCGCTGATACGCGTCGCGGCGATTATTTCCCAGGCGCTGCGGGAAAAGGATCTGGCCGGCCGGGTCGGCGGCGAAGAGTTCTGCGTGCTGCTGCCAGAGACCGGGCTGGCGGAGGCGCAAGAGGTCGCGGAACGGATGCGCGCGCGGCTGGCGGAAAAAACCATTCTGGTCAACGCCAGCCACGCTTTTAGCGTGACGCTCTCTGCAGGCGTCGCCAGCAGCGAAGAGCGGGGCGACTACCAGGCGACGCGCCTGCAGGCGGAAGCGGACCACCGTCTCTATCTGGCGAAACGTCAGGGCCGCAACCGCGTAGTCGCCGGAGGTTAGACGTTGCCGGCGTTATCCTCTTCCACCGCCTGATAGATACGCTGCAGAATATCGGGGAAGGCGGACTGGACGCGGCTCCAGCTGGGAATAAACGGCTTGTCGTTAGGACGTTCGATAAAGGCCTGTCCCGCCTCCAGAATCGACTGGGTGAACATCTCTACCGCCGCTTCCTCGATATGCTGGTCAAACTTCAGGCCGTTCATCGCCGCTTCGTGGTTGTAGGTCTCCATGATATCGAGCGCGTTGCGGTAGTAGGTCGCCTTCAGCACGCGGAACGAGTCGCTGGTAAGCGGCACGCCCATCGTCGCCAGCTTACGCAGCAGCGACTGCACGATATCGCTGCTCATACGCTTCAGGCCGCCGGTGCCGTCATCTTCCGCCAGCGGCTGATGCTTATGATCATAGTTGTCGGCGATCTCCACCTGGCAGGTCTGACGCGTGGTGTAGTTGCGGTAGATTTCCGACAGCACGCCAATCTCCAGCCCCCAGTCGCCGGGAATTTTAATGCCGTTGAGCACATGGGTGCGCATGGCGAATTCGCCCGACAGCGGATAGCGGAAGCTGGCAAGATAGTCGAGATACTCCGAGTGGCCATACACCTTTTGCAGCGAGCGCAGCAGCGGACCGACCAGCAAGCGGCCCACGCGGCCGTTTAGCTTGCCGTCGGCGACGCGTGCGTAAAACCCTTTGCAGAACTCATACTGAAACGCCGGGTTCGCCAGCGGATAGAGCAGGCGCGCCAGCATGCCGCGTTCGTAAGTCACGATATCGCAGTCGTGCAGCGCCACGCACTGGGTGCGGTCCGAGGCGAGGGTGAAGCCGGTGCAGAACCAGACGTTGCGTCCTTTGCCGGGCTGAGAAGGCGAAAGCCCCTCTTTATCCAGCTCGGCGTCAATCGCCTTCAGGCGCGGGCCGTCATTCCATAAAATGCGGTGGCGCTGCGGCAGGTGCGAAAAAAATTCGCGCGCGAAGAGGAACTGATCGCGGTCGGCGCGATCGAGCCCAATAACGATCTCGTCGAGGTAGGGCACTTTGGCCAGCTCATCGACGATATTGCCCAGCGCCGGCCCTTCCAGTTCAGAGAAGAGCGACGGGAGAATCAGCCCCATTTTGCGCTTGCGCGCGAAGCGCACCATCTCTTTTTCCAGCGACTCAACGCTGCGGTTGGTCAGATTGTGGAAATTGGTAATCACGCCATTCTGATAAAAATCACTCATCGCGCCATCCTTTTAATCATCAGTGGTTGCGGCTTCATCGGGCTGGGTCAGAAAATAGTCGAGTCCCTCTTTCCAGCCCTCGGGGCCGTAGTGCGCCGTATGGTAGATCCGCTGCTTGTCTTGTCGGGTCAGCGTGACCGGCGTTTTGCTGTAGCCTTTTATCACCACGGCGTAGTCAACCGCATCCAGCATCGGCGCGTCGTTGGGGCCGTCGCCGAGGCCGATGGTGGCGGGCGCACTGTCATACTGGCTAAGCAGCCAGCGCAGCGCTTCGCCTTTGCCGCTGCCTGCGGGCATAACGTGCCAGAAGCGTCCGCCCTGCGTCAGCTGCAGCTGGTGCTGCGCCAGCGCGGCGCGAAACGCCTCCAGCTTCTCTTCGTCATCGCGCCAGACAATCACTTCCGACGCTTCGCGCTGGCGCGCCAGCGCCGAGTCGCTTTCGGCAAGACCGGTCATCGCGGCCACTTCGACATCGGTGAAGCGGCTGAAGCCCTGAAAGCGAAAGCCCGACTGGAGCGTATTCAGCGTGCGGCAGAGCGCCTCATAGGCAAGGCTCTCCGGCGGGATGCGCTCGCGTCGCTGCGCCGACATCTGCACCAGCGCGCCGTTTTCCGCGATAAAGGGCGTATCCGTCAGGCCGAGGCGCTTTTGCAGCGGCGCGATTTCCGCAGCGGTTTTACTGGAGCAGAGCACGACCGGTACCTGCTGGCGCTGCAGCTCGGCCAGCCAGTCTGCGGCGGCATCCCAGCGGTAGGTATGATGATCGAGCAGGGAACCATCCAGATCGGTAATCACTAACAGCGGCTGTTGCAAACTGGGCATAGCAGGCTCCTTGCGACATTAACTGGCGGATTTTCAGTATTATAGCTGATGGAGAATTGCGCCTGCTTTTCTCCTGACGGGCGGCACTTCCAGGATAATTCTTAAAACGCAGCGGTAAAGCGAAACGGGATGCACAAAAAACGCATGGTGCAAAGCGCCTGAAGTCAGGCTGTTTCCGGTAACATCAGAGGGTATAAACAAAAAGGGCAGCAGTATTGTGCATAGCCAGGAGTTGTCTTAATGCCGGTCAGGCGTATTCTGCAAAGGTATTAAGTATTTCCTGATGTAACGAATTTACGTAATTACTTTCCCGGCGCTCCCTGCCGGGTTTTTTTGGCCTGCGGTTAGCGGTTCATCTCGTTACAGGTACAGTCGCGAATATCAAGTTCATATTCGTCCGCCAGCTCAATACTGCTTCCCCAGGCTCGGCCGCCGGTTCTGAGATGGCGGCTGTTGTCCGCCTCGGGAAGGGGTTGCGTGAGAACCGCCGTGCTGCGCGGCAGGCTGTCGAGCAGCGATTCCACATCAGAGTTTTCATCGGGCTGAAGGTCAGGGCTACCCTGTTTGGTTTGCGCCATCATCGCTCTCCTTTTGTCTAAAAGGATAGTTTGCTTCTCTCCGACCACAGAGTGCGACGGATCGACTAAGTATAGACGGCGGTCTGGGCAGGCGAATAACTTTGCGGCGGGAAAAGCAGCAGGCAAAAAAAAGCCCGCGCTGCGCGGGCAAAATCCTTGTTACTTTTAGGTTGACTGCCCCTTTGGGGTGGAGCAGTAAAAGAAGTGTAAAAGGTTACCGTGTCAGAACTCTTGTAGCGAAACGTTAAGAAAGCGAAAAAGTGCCCGCTTACGTAAATTTACCTGGTTTTTCCTTTGTAATCAGCGGCATCGTCTATAGTTACAGGCGAAGTTAACCCATAACGCGACAAGGAGAGACCATGGATCTGTTACGCATTATTATCGCCATTATTTTGCCGCCGCTGGGCGTATTTATGCAGGTCGGTTTTGGCGGCGCCTTCTGGCTCAATATTCTCCTGACGCTGTGCGGCTATATCCCCGGCATTATTCATGCGGTTTGGGTGATTGCGCGTCGCTGAGGCGGGCCTCATCGTTTACACTGATGCACAGGAAAATCATCAGGAGCAACGCGCATGAAGGTCAATGACCGCGTCACCGTGAAGACCGATGGCGGCCCGCGCCGCCTCGGCACTGTTCTCGCCGTAGAGCCATTCAACGAAGGGGTTATGTATCTGGTGGCGCTGGAAGATTATCCGCTCGGCATCTGGTTTTTTAATGAGGGCGACCATCCGGAAGGAATATTTGTTGAGCCTTATCTGGCGGAATAGCGGCACAGCGCTTTGCTTTTATTCTCTCTGAACATTGCAGCAATAATAAGGCGCCTGACGGCGCCTTATTTTATGCTGATTCAATACGGATAAAGGCGCCTCAAAACGTTTCCCAGTTATCGTTGCCGGGCGTCGCCAGCGCCGGGCGTGGCGACAGGCCCGGCGATTTCAGCGCGGGCGCGGCAGCGGCGGCCGTTGCCGTTGTCAGCGTCGGGTTGTCCTGCAGACGAAAAGCGGCGACAGCCCTGGTGAGTTTGCCCGCCTGATCTTCCAGCGATGCGGCGGCTGCCGAGGCCTCTTCCACCAGCGAGGCGTTCTGCTGCGTGACGTTATCCATCTCGGTAACCGCCTGGCTGACCTGCTGAATGCCGCGGCTCTGTTCATCCGAGGCGGCGGCGATTTCCGCCATAATATCGGTCACGCGGCGTACCGCTTCGACGATCTCACCCATGGTTTCGCCCGCTTCACCTACCTGATGCGAACCGTCTTTAATCAAATTGACCGACTCAGCAATCAGCGACTCAATCTCTTTGGCTGCCTGGGCGCTGCGCTGCGCCAGGCTGCGCACCTCGCTGGCCACGACCGCGAAGCCCCGGCCCTGCTCGCCCGCGCGCGCCGCTTCCACCGCGGCGTTCAGCGCAAGAATATTGGTCTGGAAGGCGATACTGTTGATGACGTTGGTGATTTCGGCGATTTTCTTTGAGCTGCCGGAGATATTGGTCATGGTTTTCACCACGCCGCTCACCAGCTCGCCGCCGCTGCGGGCTTTGCCTGAGGCATCTGCCGCCAGCTGGCTGGCGTGATGCGCGTTTTCGGCGTTTTGTTTTACCGTGGCGGTCAACTGCTCCATGCTGGCAGCGGTCTGCTCCAGCGCGGCGGCCTGCTGTTCGGTACGGGAAGACAGGTCGGTATTCCCGGCAGAGATTTCGCCGGAACCCTGATAGATCGCCACCGCGCCTTCACGCACCGTGCCGACGGTTTTCACCAGCGAATCCTGCATCAGCTGCAAATTATGCAGCAGCGTGCCAATTTCACTGCGGCCGTGCGGTTCCGGCGGGGCGGTGAGGTCGCCCTTGGCAATGCGCTCAATACGCGCGACCGACTGGCGCAGCGGGCTGATCACCACGCGACGCAGGAATACAAAGGTCATCAGCGTCAGCAGCAAGGCGATGGCGAAGGCGACCGCCATCGCGATAAAGCCGATACGCGACTGATGCTCCGCCATGGCGTTAATCGCCTCGGCGCGCTGAGTACGCAGTTTGATCGCCTGGAGCAGCACCTCGTTATAAGCATTATCGAGTTTGCGCGTGACGTCGGTCTCCTGCGCAATAATGCCTTCGAAGCTGCCCTGCTTGCCGGCGTTGATCATCGGCTTCAGCCCCTTTTCGACATAGTCGTTGAAGCGCGCCGTCAGCGGGGCATCAAGTGCAATATCTTCGGGGTTTTTAATTTTACGTGCCAGATAAATCTTAAAGCCCTCCTGCGCCTGCTGAATACGTTTCTCAGTAGCGGCGACGCTGGCTCGAAACTCATCCATCTCGCCGATGCGGGCGGCGGCGCCCGCCTGAATAATATAGAGGCGCGCGGTGCGCAGGTGGTTAGAGCTGTTAGAGAGCCCCATACGCACCTGGATTTCGTCAGTGGCATCCTTAAGCGACTGATTGCTCTGGATGAGAAAATAGCTGGCAAGGGCGATACAGAGGGCAAACAGCAGCAGAATACCGCCGAAAATCATACTGAAAAGCGGCACCAGGCGCAGGTTGCGCCAGAGGCCAGCTTTGGACGGCGTGGATGAATCCAGTAGTGTGTTCATATCCTTGATCTCATGTCGGGGTTATGAAACTAACATCGGCAGAGAAGGGGAAAGGGTTAGGGAGCGGAGTGAGATCTGGCTCGCAAAAAAGGCGAAAAAAAAACCGGCCTGGCGGCCGGTTCTTTCGCGAGTTGATTATCTCACATTGACATAGATACCTGACGTCACATTGTCAGTTAAACGCACTACATGATAGATAACCTGTTTGTTATGGGTTTTAATCTTGCGTTTAATATTTCCTTTGTGTGACGAAACCGTCTTGGCCTTAATTTGCATCTTGTCTGAGATCTGAATGGTGTCATGGCCTGACATCCACATTTTCAGCATATTTGACTCCGTCTGACTTAACGTCAGAGGGTGTACATCCAGACCTGAAGAAATACGGGTAGACGCATTGAGCTTTTTCTGCAAATAGGTGCTGAGTAATGAGTCAAGTGTCGTTGTTTTTATCGATTTTGATGTAATAATCAAGTTCTTACGAACGTAGAGGTATTCCTCAAAATGGATATTAGAAATAGCCATGAAGATGAAAAACAGCGTTTCCGGGTGCTGCATAATAATATTTCTAATGCGGTCGCTGGAATCGGATTCATGGATGAAACATTCTTCGTTAATAAACACTACGCCAGGTTTTAACTGTTCGCAGCGCTGCTGTAATTGCTCAATATCGGAGACAGAAAAGATGTTTTTCTTTTTGACTCCCTTACAGGACATATAGTCCGATAATCCCAGGCGTGTGTAGTTGCATGAATCCATAATAATCGTTGGCATGTTTAGCGACCCTCACCAATTTGTTATCCGTTTAAATCAACGATGAATTACGCGTTGCGGTACGAGAGAGATTTCTAAGACACTTTTTTATTCTGCTCAGCAGTCTGGCGACAGGCCATACGCCTGCCAAAAGTATTCTTCCCTGACCCGTTTCTGCAAAGTTGTTTTTGTGCTGCCTTGACGTCACTTATTCCGCCAGTGATAGCGGGAATCGCTGGCGGTTTGCAATAAGCGTGCATAACACCCTGTTTTGAGATCCTCGTCACTATCGCGCATATCAGAGTCAATGCTGATAGGACGATTCTTAAAAACATTTGATTCGCGAAAATGTGACGTTTTAGCGAGTGTTGACAATGCCGGAAAAAAATGGTCCTGACAAGAAAAATCGTTAAAGGATTTTTTTTGTTCCAAAACAACCTGTTGCCGATATTGTCAATGATTCCACCGGGTTAGCTGTGCCGGGAATCTGTGAAATAAAATACTTGAAGCGGGGTTTAATAAGAATAATTTTCAGAGTCGCTTCTCAATTATCAGAATTTCCTTAGTTGATTTCTGAGAAAACTGGTTTGAAAAATGCACAGAATGTTTTAGCTGGCTTAAGTATCACTTCAGAGTGATAGTAAGATACTTAATCATCAGGGGTGAGAGAGTTCCGAAAGAAACTGGGCGAGTAAATCAAAGACTTCGCTGAACAGATGCTCACAGAAGGGCGCAACCAGAGGCATCATCAGCCCCATAGTCAAAATTCCCACTGTTAAGGTAATCGGGAAGCCCACGGCGAAAATAGAGAGTTGAGGTGTAACACGGTTTAACAAACCCAGTACCAGGTTTACCAGAAGCAGCAAAACGATTAAGGGTAGCGCTAACATCATGCCATTAAGGAAAATTAAACCGCCTGCTTTGACCAGTGCGTTAAAGGCGTTGGCGTTTAACGGCTGTCCGCCAATTGGCAATGTATGAAAACTATCCGCCAGCAACGAGATCAGCCAGAGGTGCCCGTTGAAGGTAAGGAACAGCAGCATCGCCAGCATGTCGAGAAAACGGGCCAGAACCGGCATATTTAAACGACTGCCTGGATCGAAAAAGGTGGCGAAAGAGAGGCCCATCTGCAGACCAATCACCTCGCCAGAGAGGCGCACTGCAGCAAACGCCAGCTGCATCGTGAACCCCAGCCCGATACCAATCAGCATCTGCTGCAGCAGCAGCCAGAAGCCAGCGGGCGAAAACAGCGTGACCTCGACGGAAGGCAGCGTTGGCACCATTATCCAGGTGATTAACGCCGCCAGGCCAATTTTGACGCGTTTGCTGATAGCACGCTCGCTCAGCAGTGGCGCCGTGGCGAACAGCGCCAGTATACGCGCCAGCGGCCAGAAAAACTGACTGACCCAGTGAACCAGCTGGCCGCTGTCGAGAGTAACCATTAGCCGATCATATAAGGCAGGTTGCTGAAGAGGGTGCGGATATAGTCCAGCACCAGATTTAGCATCCAGGGTCCGGCAATCACGCCCGTCGCTGCAACGGCCAGCACTTTCGGTATGAAGGAAAGTGTCTGCTCGTTCACCTGGGTTGCGGCCTGCAGCAAACTGATAATCAGGCCGCTGACCAGCGCCGCCAGCAGCAGCGGCGCGGCGAGCATTAGCGCCAGGCGCAGCGCATCCTGGCCCATTGACATCACGGATTCTGGCGTCATTTGTTTCTCCGGGAAATCGGAATAATCAGGAATAGAAGCTCTGTGCCAGTGATCCGACCAGCAGTTGCCAGCCATCCACCAGTACAAACAGCATCAGTTTGAACGGCAGCGAGATCGTCGCTGGCGGCACCATCATCATCCCCAGCGCCATCAGCACGCTGGCGACCACCAGGTCAATAATCAGAAACGGGATAAAGACGGTAAAGCCGATCTGAAACGCGGTCTTCAGCTCACTGGTGACGTAGGCGGGCAGCAGAATGCGCATCGGCACCGCTTCCGGCCCGTCGATAGGCGGGGTATTCGCCAGTCGGGCGAACAGCGCCAGGTCCGCTTCGCGCGTCTGACGCAGCATAAAGTCGCGTAGCGGCTGCGCGCCTTTCTCCAGTGCGACGTCCATGCCGATCTTGTCCTGGCTAAAGGGCAGATAGGCGTCGTTGTAAATCTTGTCGAAGGTCGGCGCCATAATAAAAAAGGTCAGAAAGAGCGCGAGGCCGAGCATCACCTGATTCGGCGGCGCGGAGGGCGTGCCGAGGGCGTTGCGCAGCAGGCCGAACACGATGATGATGCGGGTAAAGCTGGTCATCATCAGCAGTACGGCAGGAATAAAGGTCAGCGAGGTAATAAAAACCAGCGTCTGCACCGGCAGCGACCAGCTTTGTCCACCGTTGGGCAACGCATGGCTTACCAGTCCCGGCAGCTGGGCATGAGCGACCGGCGCCAGCAGTAACAGCGGCAGAAGAGAGAGCAGTCGACGCATCATTGGGGTTTTCCGGGACGTTTAACCAGGTTTTGTAACAGCTGACGGAAATCTTGCGGCGCGGCCGCGGCGGCCGGACGGGCATCCGGCGCGACCGGCGGCAGCGTGTGCAGATGGGTAATCTGCGCCGCCGTCACGCCCAGCACCAGGCGCGCCTCAGCGGTATCCACAATCACCACGCGTTCGCGCTGGCCGACCTGCACGCTGGCGCTCACCTTCAGCGCCTGGCTGCTTACCGTCTTCGGCGCGAAGCCGAGGCGGCGCGCCAGCCAGGCGCAGGCGAGGATCAGCAGAACAATCACGGCCAGCACGCTGCTGACCTGGGTCACAACGGAACCGCCAGAGATAGCCGGTGCGGCGGGCTGCTGCGTGTGGGATTGGGTATTCATCATATTTAGCGGCTCAGACGACGCATACGTTCAGACGGCGTAATAATGTCAGTGATGCGTACGCCATATTTATCGTTAACCACCACCACTTCGCCCTGGGCGATCAGGTAGCCGTTGATCAGGATATCGAGCGGCTCGCCCGCCAGACCGTCCAGCGCTACCACGGAACCCTGCGTCAGGCGCAGCAGCTCTTTGATGGTCATTTTGGTGCGGCCCAGTTCGACGGTCAGCTTGACCGGGATATCCATAATCAGGTCGATGTCCTGCAGCGAGCCGGCGGCGGCGCTGCTTTCGAACGTTTTGAAGACGTCGTCGGCCTGCGGCGCGCTGCTAACGGCCTGCTCATTCATCGCCTCAGCCCACAGATCGTCCGCAGAGATGTCGTCGGACGGTTTATTGCTGTCACTCATTGGGCTGTTCCTCATTCAGCGAATTCAAAATCGGGTTAATCAAATGCTCGACGCGCAGGGCGTACTGGCCGTTCATGGTGCCGTACTGACTGGTCAGTACCGGAACGCCATCGACGTGCGCGATAATGCGCTCTGGCTTCTCAATCGGCAGCACATCGCCGGGCTTCAGCTGCAAAATGCGCGACAGCCGCAGCGAGGTTTCAGCAAAGTGGGCGATCAGCTCCAGTTCCGAATGCTGCACCTGTTTCACCAGGTTCTCACGCCAGTGGTTATCCTCGGTGCGGGAGTTCTCCAGCGGCGGGTTAACCAGCAGCTCGCGCAGCGGCTCAATCATCGAAAACGGAATACAGATGTTGAACTCACCCACCAGGTTGCCAATCTCCACCTGGAACGGCGTGTTAACCACGATATCGTTCGGGGAGGTGGTGATATTGGTGAACTTCACCTGCATTTCGGAGCGAACATATTCCACCTCTAGCGGGTAGATCGCCTTCCACGCGTCGCTGTAGCCTTCCAGCGCCAGCTTTAGCATGCGGCGGATCACGCGCTGCTCGGTATGGGTGAACTCCCGGCCTTCCACCTTGGTGGGGAAGCGGCCGTCACCGCCGAACAGGTTATCCACGGCGATAAACACCAGGCTCGGCGAAAACACCACCAGCGCCGTTCCGCGCAGCGGTTTCAGGTGGATAAGATTCAGGTTGGTCGGCACCGGCAGGTTGCGGGCAAACTCGTGATACGGCTGAATCTTGATCGCACCGACGCTGATATCCGGGCTGCGGCGCAGCAGGTTAAACAGCGCCATACGGAAATGTCGGGCGAAACGCTCGTTAATAATCTCCAGCGCCTGAAGACGCTCGCGCACCACGCGACGCTGGGTATTAGGGTCGTAAGGACGAATGTCGCCTTCCGGCCCGCTTTGACTCTTTTCATCTACCGCGCTGTCACTGTCGCCATTAAGCAGCGCGTCAATTTCAGCCTGGGAGAGAATGCTATCGCCCATTGGTTTACCTCAAAATGAAGGCGGTAAACAGTACGTCATTTACCACCTGCGCAGGCTGTCCTTTCACCAGCGGAGGTGACAGCACCTGCTTAATCTGTTCAATCAGCGCTTGCTTTCCTTGCTCCGACGCCAGCGCGGCGGCGCTCTGTCGCGAGAGCAGCAGCAGCAGGCGGCTACGCACTTCCGGCAGATAATCACTCATCCGACGACGGGTATCCTCGTCCGGCAGACGCAGGGTAAAGCCTACGTACAGCACGCGGTCCGGATCGTTGTCGGGATTGACCAGGTTGACCGTAAAGGTGTCAAGCGCAAAAAAGACGGGAGCGGGTGGCGGCTCTACTTTCGCAGCTTCCGGGGTACCACTCTCATGTTTATTCATCATTCGCCAGACTGCATAGCCTGCCACGCTACAAGCGGCCAGCGTTACAATGAGCAACACCGGAATTAAGAGTGAACGTTTGCGGCCTTTTGCTTTCGCGTTATCAGACATTTTTGCAGTAAATTCCTGTGAATTATGGGCAAACCTCTCGGTTTGCCTGGACAGATTATCCCGCGTCTTAAGTCAAACAATGGGAAGAAAAGACGCGGGTTTTACGCTTACCTTCAGCGTTTGTCGCTGTCAGGCAAAAGTATCGACAGCGCCGGTGCCGAGGATGCGCGCCTGAAGGGCGGCGGGAACGGCGATCGGCGTTATCTCGCTATCGTCATTCTGGGAGAGAGAGAAGGTGCCGTGCTGTCCGTCGCGGCGCGCCTCCTGCTGCTGTTGCTGCTGCTGGAAGCCCTGGCTCTGCGCGAAGCTGTCACTGCTTACCTGACTCTGTCCCAGGTTAATGCCGCTTTCCGCCAGCGCGTTACGCAGCTGGGGAAGGGCGGCTTCCAGCGCGGCCCTGACGTGGCTGTGGCTGGAGGCCATATTGATTTGCGCCTGGTCGTTATCCAGCTTCAGGCTGATCTGGATGGCGCCCAGGTCAGCCGGATGCAGCCGCAGCTCGGCGTTTTGCTGGCCGTTGCGGGTGAACATGACAATCTGCTGGCTCAGAGCCTGCTGCCATTCGTCGCTGCCCAGCTGCGCATTGAGCATCGGCGTTGACGGCGTGCTGGTCGTGGCCGAAGCGGTCTGCGTCATCAGCGGCGCGGCGCTGCTGCTGATCGGCGCGCTGGTCAGCGCATTGCTGTCCGTTTGCGTCAGCGGCGCGCTTTTTTCATCCTGTCGGCTGATGTGGCTCAGCGCCTGCTGAAAGCTGCCGTCCAGCGTCAGCGGCACACCGGCGCTGGCCGTGTTCGCTGCCGCGCCCGCTGATGCGGCGTTCAGCTGCGTTGGGCCCGCCTTCGTCTCAGCGTGCGCTGGCGCGCTGGTCGATGCCGATGGCGACGCGCTTAGCGCCTGGCTCAGCGTGGAGAGCGCATTGCCAGCGAGCGCGCCGCGGCGCGCGTCGGCACCTGACTCGGCGGTGACGGATGCGGCGGAAACATTGCTCTGCGCAACCGGCGAGGTCGGCAGCATGGCAAACAGCGCCTGCATCGCCTGCGCCTCTCGACTGGTTAAGGTTTCTACGCTCGCCTTATCCTTATCATCGGCGGATTTGGTGGCGGCTTTAATATTTTCCGGCGTCAGCAGCGCATTCAAATCCGCTTTTTTACCAAAGGCGTTCAGCAGGGCGTCAAGCTGGCCCTTCGCTGCAGGCGCATCTTCAGTTTCCTCTGCGCTTTCAGCAGATTGCGCTACGTTTCCCTGCTGTTTCGCCATCGTCAGCAGGCGGTTGCCCAGCTCGGTCAGAAACGCCTGCGGCAGCGATTTGACGCTGTGCAAAACCTCAGCGGAATCTGAACTTTTCAGCTCGCCTTTCGCGCTGGCGGCGGTGACAATATTTGGCAGCGTAATCATTCGCCTTTCCTCAATGCGGCCCGTTGGGCGTATTCATCCATCCGTTTCTGATCGAGACGGTTTTCTACTCGTAATGCGTTGTCTGCCGCGCGGCTAATCAGCGTCTGATAGGCATTAAGACGCTGCTGCTTTTCGCGCCAGCTGGCGAGCGCCTGATCGAGGCGCTGGTTCCACTGTCTCAGCTGAGCGCGATGCTGCTCGATCGCCTGCTCCAGCGTCTGAATAAACTGGTGGTAGTTGGTCCAGCGCGTCGTGGCGATGCCGCCCGACATATCGCTGTTTAGCTTGTTGCGGTACTCATCCTGGTAGTCGAGCAGCATGGTGAGCTGCTCGTCCGCCTGGCGCACGCCGCGGCGCATATCGCCGAGGTGGATCACCGCTTTTTCCAGATCCTGCTCCGCTAAATCGCGCAGCGTGTCGATGGCACTGGCGCTCTTCATTGCTTACTCCTCCCGTTACGCCGCCGTTAGCCGAACAGCGCATGCAGATGCAGGCAGGCGTCGTCATAGTGGCTGCGCTCAAAAATGCCCTGTTGCAGAAAAGCTTCCATCTGCGGATAAAGGCGGATCGCCTTGTCCAGCATGGGATCGCTACCTGCGGCGTAGGCGCCGACGCTCACCAGATCGCGGTTGCGCTGGAAGCTGGAGAGCAGCTGTTTAAACTGACGCACCCGTGCGTAGTGATCCTCGTCGATCAGGGCGGTCATGGCGCGGCTGATAGAGGCCTCAATGTCGATCGCCGGGTAGTGGCCCGCTTCGGCCAGCCGACGCGACAGCACGATATGACCGTCGAGAATGGCGCGCGCCGAGTCGGCGATAGGATCCTGCTGATCGTCGCCTTCGGTCAGTACGGTATAGAAGGCGGTAATTGAGCCGCCGCCGTGCGTGCCGTTGCCGGCGCGTTCCACCAGCGCCGGCAGTTTGGCGAACACCGAAGGCGGATAGCCTTTGGTGGCGGGCGGCTCGCCGATGGCCAGCGCAATCTCACGCTGCGCCATGGCGTAGCGCGTCAGCGAGTCCATGATCAGCAGCACGTGCTGGCCGCGATCGCGAAAATCTTCGGCGATGCGCGTGGCGTAGGCGGCGCCCTGCATGCGCAGCAGCGGCGAGACGTCCGCGGGCGCGGCGATCACCACCGAACGCGCGCGGCCTTCTGCGCCGAGAATATTTTCAATAAAGTCTTTTACTTCGCGGCCGCGCTCGCCGATCAGCCCGACCACGATGACGTCCGCCTGGGTATAGCGCGCCATCATGCCGAGCAGCACGCTCTTGCCGACGCCGGACCCGGCGAACAGGCCCATACGCTGGCCGCGACCCACGGTCAGCAGGGCGTTAATGGCGCGGACGCCGGTATCCAGCACGTCGGTAATCGGCGTGCGCTGCAAGGGGTTGAAGGGCGGCGTGATCAGCGGCGCGCGGTAGCCGGTATCGGGCGACGGAAGGCCGTCAAGCGGCTTGCCGCTGCCGTCGAGCACCCGGCCCAGCAGCTCCGGGCCGAGCAGCAGCTGTTTGCCGCTGTGGCCGCTGTCGCGTGCATAAACGCGGGCGCCGGGCAGAATGCCGTCGACCTCTTCCAGCGGCATCAGAAAAAGCTTCTGGCCGTTGAAGCCCACCACTTCGCTTTCGACTTCGGTCAGGTTCTTGCCGTCGTTGCGTTCGATAACGCAGGTGGCGCCGAGCGGTAGCTGCAGGCCGGTCGCCTCCAGCACCAGGCCGGTGGCGCGCGTCAGGCGGCCATAGCGGCGCACCGGCTGCACCTGCGCGATACGGGTTTCAAAGGCGTCGAGCGCGCCCAGCCAGCGAGAGAGTCGCGAGGTCATTAAAATTCTCCAGGCGCGGCGAGACGGCAGAGCTCCTGCCAGCGCGTCGCCACGCTGGCGTCGAGATCGCCATCCTCAGCGCTCAGCTTGCAGCCGCCAGGATGCAGCGTGCTGTCGGCCAGCAAACGCCAGCCGTGCAGATCGAGCGTTGGACCGAGGGTCTGCTCAATACGCTGCAGATCGTCAGGATGCACGCGCAGCTGCGGTTTGCCGCTAAACATCGGCTCCTGCTGCAGCAGCTGCTGAATTTGACGCAGCAGGGCGCTGCCGTCCACCGTGGTCGCCTGGCCAATGACCTGACGTGCCGCCTCCAGTGCGAGCTGCATCAGGCGCGAAGCGATCACGCTGTCGAGCGCCTCCAGCGAGTGCTGAAACTCAGTGACCAGCTGCTGCATACGCGCCTGCAGCGGTGCCTGCTGCTGCTGCGCATCGGCCAGCCCCTGCTGAAAACCGGCGTCGTAGCCCGCTTTCTGGCCTTCAGCGAAACCCTGCTGATGGCCTTCGTTATAGCCCTGCGCCTGCGACTCTTTGCGGGCCTGCTGCTGCATATGCTCGAAGTGCTGCTGCTGTTCGTCGACCTCTGATTCGAATGCCTCCGGCTCCGGCAGCATCTCCGGCTCCGGTTCGTCGCGGCGACCTAAATCATCAGGCTGCCAGAGCTGCCACGGGCGGGCGGAAAAAGCGTCAGACATAGGTTTCCTCGCCGCCGCCAATCACCATCTCGCCCGATTCCGCCAGACGGCGCACGATAAGCAGGATAGCTTTCTGTTCGTTTTCCACCGCCGACATACGTACCGGCCCGCGGTTGGCGAGGTCGTCGCGCAGGATATCGGCGGCGCGCGCCGACATGTTCTTGAGGAACTTCTCGCGCAGCGGCTGCTCGGCGCCTTTCAGCGCGACCAGCAGCTGCTCCGACTCCACTTCCTGCAGCAGGCGCTGGATGCTGCGGTCGTCCACTTCCACCAGGTTTTCGAACAGGAACATCTCGTCGATAATTTTCTGCGCCAGCTCGCCGTCGAAGTCGCGAACCGCTTCGATGACCGCCTCTTCCTGCTGCGTTTTCATCAGGTTGATGATTTCCGCTGCGGTTCTCACGCCGCCCATCTTGGCGCGCTTGAGGTTGGTGCCGTCCAGCAGGCCGTTGAGCACTTCGGTCAGCTCCGCCAGCGCCGCCGGCTGTACGCCGCCGAAGGTGGCGATACGCAGCATGACGTCGTGACGCAGGCGCTCGTCGAACAGCGCCAGAATATCCGCTGCCTGGCCGCGTTTGAGGTGCACCAGGATGGTCGCGATGATCTGCGGATGCTCGTCGCGGATAAGATCGGCGGCGGCCTGCGGCTCCATAAAGTTGAGCGTTTCCATGCCGCTGGTGGTTTCGCGGGACTCGAGAATATCCTCCAGCAGGCTGGCGGCGCGCTCTTCGCCCAGCGCTTTGGTCAGCACCGAACGCAGATACTCGTTGGAGTTGAGGCTCAGCGCCGCGAACTGCTCGGCGTCGCTCTCGAACTCACGCAGGATCTCGGTAAGCTGCTTGTGCGACACCTGGCGCATATTCGCCATTGCGGCGCTCAGGTGCTGCACTTCACGCTGGTTGAGGTGCTTGAACACCTCGGCGGCGCGCTCTTCGCCGATGGTCATCATCAGGATGGCGCTTTTTTCAGTTCCGGTCAGACTCATAGTTCTTTACTCATCCATTCGCGGATAACCAGCGCGACGACGCGCGGATCGTTCTCGGACATATCGCGGATGCGCTGGCTCATCACCTCGGCGCTCATGCGGTTGTTAGACTTACGCTCGGCATCCTGCTCATCTTTGCTGAGCTGTACGCTATAGGCTTCTTCTTCCTGCACGGCGGCGGCACGCTGTTCTGCGGCTTCCACAGCGGCTTTTTCCGCTTCGCGTTTACGCATCAGCTGCGGACGCACCATTTTGCGGTAGAGGATGAAGGCGACCAGCGCGATCAGCAGCCATTTGCCGATGTTCATCATCTGATCGAAGAAGGCCTGCTGCTGCCAGAAGGGCAGGTCGCCGCTGGTCGGCTCGGCGGCGGTGAATTCCGAGTTCACCACGTTGACGCTGTCGCCGCGCGGCTGGGAGTAGCCCATCGCCTCGCGCGTCAGATCTTCCACCTGCTTCATCTGCTGTTCGTTCAGGGCGATCGCCTTGCCTTTATCGTCGGCGCGATAGTTCACCACTACCGCGACCGAGAGACGCTGCACGTCGCCAACGTTCATTTTGGTGTGGCGAATGGTGCGGTCCAGCTCGTAGTTCACGGTATCGTCGCGACGCGAGTTGGTCGGCACGCTGCTGCTGGCGGTGCTGGTAGCTGTGCCGTTGTTCGCGTTGTTCTGCTGGCCGTTCTGCGCGTTTTGCCCATTTTGCGCGTTCGGCGCGTTGACCGGCGCGGTGTTAGCAGGCGCTGGCTGGTTAGAAAGGGCGCCCGGCACGCCGCCCGGATACGGGCTGCCGGTCTGATCGCTGGTGCTGGTCTGACGCGAGCGAATAGCGGTGTTGCTCGGATTGCCGTTCGGCTGATACTTCTCGTCGGTCTGCTCGCTCTTGTCGAAGTTGATCTGCGCCGTTACCTGCGCGTGTACGTTGCCCTGGCCGAGAATCGGGTTCAGGATCGCTTCGATGCGCTGCTGGTAGCGCGCTTCGACTTCGGCGGTATATTTCAGCTGTGCGTCGTTAAGGTCGCGGCCTTCGCTGTCTGAACGCGTCAGCAGACGTCCGCTCTGATCGACCACGGTGACGTTGCCCGGCGGCAGGCCCGCCACGCTGCTGGAGACCATATGCACGATGGCCTGAATCTGGCCCTCATCGAGCGCGCGGCCAGGCTGCAGGTTCAGGGTGACCGAGGCGGAAGGCGCTTTCTGCTCGCGCACGAACAGCGTCGGCTTGGGCATCGCCAGATGCACGCGCGCGGTTTTTACCGGCCCTAAGGTTTCGATAGTGCGCGCCAGCTCGCCTTCCAGCGCGCGCTGGTAGTTGACCTGCTCGCTGAACTGGCTGATGCCGAACTTCTCCTGATCGAGCAGCTCGAAGCCCACTGAGCCGCCTTTCGGCAGTCCCTGCTGTGCCAGGCGCAGGCGCAGTTCATGCACCTTTTCCGCCGGCACCATCAGCGCGCCGCCGTTGTCGGCGAAGCGATAGGGGATGTTCATCTGGGTGAGCTGGGTAACAATCGCGCCGCCATCTTCATCAGAGAGATTGTTGTACAGCACACGGTAATCGGGCGCTTTCGCCCACAGCACCAGCGCCATCACGATGGCGATAGCGGCGGCGGCGGCAACGATAAGGGGGATACGCGGATTAGCGCGCAGGCGAGCGATAAGGTCACCGAAACCTTTTTTGGCTGAATCCTGTGGGGCGGCTGCGCTCGCGTTCATGACCTATTCCTGCCTGACATAATTGACCGGGTTTGTTGTAGTGACAAAACAGACTCCCTGACACTGCGTAAATGAAACTCCACTTCAATGCATGGCATTATTTTCTTTATCGCAAAATTCGATGGGCGAATAAGCCGGGTTTTTTGCTGTTATTTAGCGCCTTTGTCTCATTGACATTGTGATAAATTTTTGAGCGTAGAAAATTCCATCTCTCTTTCAATGAGGTAACGGCATGTCCATTCAGGCAATCGACGGCGTTTTACAGCAGCTTCAGCTGACTTCGCTGCAGGCCAGTAACAAAAACAGCGAGGCGACGCAGCCGGTCGACTTCGCCGCCACCATGAAAGCGGCGCTGGATAAGATCAGCGAAACGCAGAACACCGCCCGTACGCAGGCGCAGGATTTTGAAATGGGCAAGCCAGGCATCGCGCTCAACGATGTGATGGTGGATATGCAGAAGTCTTCTATCTCGATGCAGATGGGGATTCAGGTGAGGAATAAGCTGGTGGCGGCTTATACCGATATTATGAATATGCAGGTTTAGGTCAGCTAACTAACTAATTAATATAAAATTAAAGGTTAGATCGCTTTGGTGTGGGGCATGGATGGGACAAACTCGTTCAGTTTTTCGTTGAGCAGGCTCCTTTGTGCTTCGTCATTTTCCTTCATCCAGGATCCGTATACCTGATACACCATCTGCGCATTAGCATGCCCCATCTGACTGGCGATGAAGTTGGGGTTTGCTCCTGCAGACAATGACCAGCACGCGTATGTGTGTCTGGACTGATATGGCTTTCGGTAAGTAATGCCGGCGCGTTTGATAGCAGAACGCCACGTCTGAGGAATAGACGCTACCGTGTAGTAATCGTCGCTGGCTTTATTGACGGCGGTGACTTTGGGATTAAAAACGAAGGTAAGCTCTTCTTTGCTGCTTTTACCGTACTCGCGGGAAAGCATAGTGACCGATGCCGGCGGCCGCATGCGCGTCAGTTCTAACTGGTCTTTCAGCACCCTGACCGCTGAATCAACCAGGAAAACTGTTCGCTCTCCGGATTCCGTCTTAGGCGGGGTAAAATCGTCCTGAATGGTCAGGTTGCGTCTCACCGTAACCGTTCCCTTAATCAGGTCGATGTCTTCCCATGCCAGCGCGCAAAGCTCACCGTGTCGCATGCCGCTGTAGACCGCGAGTGACCAGAAGTTTTTCAGCTGGCGAGACTGGCAGGCGTCAATCAGCCTGGTAAATTCCTCCCGGGTTAACGGGTCAGGCTGCGGCTTGTCCTTTTTAAGAGGCGACAGAGTAGAGATTACATTGCGATCGGCATAGCCGTTCTCGTGAGCGAATTTGAATAGCGAATGCAGGTCTGACATGCAGGTATTGACGTAAGCCACTGACCGACCCTTACCATGCATATTCTTGCCGCGCCCGTAGACGTAGCTGCCTTTCAGAAGCTCCATGCGCATGCGCTGAATATCTTCTGTCCTGATGGCGCGTATCATCCTGTCGGCGCCAATTATGCCGATGGTTGTGCTCAGCCTCGTTCTGTATGAGGCCAGAGTGTTGCGGCTTATCTCTGACTCCTTTATTGCGAGCCAGCGCTCTGCCATCTCTTTTACGCTGAGCTCTTCTTTTATTGCGCAGAAGCGAGAAAGGTTGGCTGATTCGGGAAAGGTCTTCTGATAACTGAACGAGCCGGTCTTTATCTCGTAGACGATGTTAGCCCGCAGCTCGCCGGCCGACTTCCTGTTTTTGGCAGTATCGGGAATGCCGAGCGACTCTCTCACTCGCGCCCCCTGATACTGGAAGCTGATGCGCAAGAACCCTCCGTGGTTCTCAACACCTTTTGGGTATGCTGCCATTTTTTATCCTCTGGGTGAAAAGGGCGATCAGGTTATGCTTTTTTTCGCTCTCTCGCATCAGGCTGCTTCTTCAGCTGCGACTCGATCCATTTGTCGATAGCCTCGCGGTTATACATGCACTGACTGTTCAGCCCCGGCTCACCCTCAGGTGAGAACAGCAGATATTCCCTTCCTTGCATCCACGCCTTCTCGCGCGCCCGCTTAATCGTGCCGGGACGCATCCCTGTTACAGCCATAAGCACTGATTCAGTCACCCACTTATTGGGAGCTAGCTGAATTACGTTTTGCATATCACTCCTTATCCGGCCATAGACAGGCCAGCGCAATACAAATAAAAACGGCGAGCCACAGAGTGAACTCGCCGGGGGAGATGTCGTTGAGGGTATTCATAGCCATTTACCAACGCTAGCAGCGAGATGGGTAATCGCTTTTCTTGTAAGGCTCATGATGTTTGGACCATCAATCTCGACTGTATAGCTGCAGGCGCCTGCTGGCTCGGTTACAAGGATGACGTCAGGTCCGTAGTGAATACTCATATCCATCTGTCTGGCCAGTTGAAAGGCGTCGACGTTCATTCTCAGGGGGTTCCATGGCGTGTAAACCACAGGGTCGATAAGTATGCTTCCTTGCTCATCGAATCCGAATGTACGATGCCCTGCAGCCTTAGCCGCCAGCTCTAATACCTCTTCGTCAGACATAACAACTCCTCACGCAGAGCGCGATAGTGAAAGTGAACAGGGGATTACTCGGAGATTAAGTTGAGCCTGCGGAAGATATCAAAGTCTTCCTTAGAGGGATTTTCTTCGAAGAATTCATTTAGGGCTTCTGTGATTAAATCGCAGTCTTCTTCGCTGAGGTAGTCATCCTTGTAATCATAAAATGCGGCTGAGCAAAGCGTTCCGCCACTACCCATAAAATTCTCAGTGAAACTGACCGGGGGCTCCTTTCCATCTTCATACTCAACAACAAACGTCATCTTGCTCATGCCACGCTCCTCTGCTTCTGCGCCCACTGCACCCGGCTATGGTCTTCTCTGCACTCAGCCGAGCAGTAATGCCCCTTGCTTATCGACTCCTCGCAGTAGTGACACTTGCCGGTGAACTCGACCGCCGGCCGCGGTCTGTTTGCCAGCGCTACCTCTATCAGCTGCTGCTCTCTTGCTGCTGCTTCATCTGCTGCATCTGGAAAATTCATACAGCCTCCTTGAATGCCTGTTCGCACTGCTCAGATACGCGGCGGATATGCTGTTCCATCTCCTGCAGCGACTGCACATCTGACATCTGCACATCGAGACGAATCAGGCCGGCAATTGCCTGGCTGAGCTTCGGGAAGTAGCCGACCAGCGAGAGATATTCACCGCCAGCCTTCTTGCCTTCCTTAACGATTTTCTTCTCCTGTACGATGAACTGGAACTGGTCAGCGGTCAGGACGTACTTGTCACCGATATCAATTTTCATGGTTATCTCCAATGTTCAGGCGTTAAAAAACCGCCTCATTGGGCGGTCATCTCTTTAACTATTTTCGTCGCGCTCTGTCCTGGTCATCGCAGAACTTCTCATACGCGAACACGAAGGCTGCGTTTTCTGAGTCGAAAAGTTCGTCAGTTAACCGAAACCACTCATTCCCGACGCGCTCGAGCACGTCCCACTTATCGCCGCGCGGCCAGATGACGAAGCGAACCGGGTCGTAGCGGTGAAACAGCTCTTTTTTCGTGAGCTTTTCACCTCTGTCGAGCATGTAGAAAGCAGCGCCGGCACTAACGAATTTGCGCATATACCAAACCATTAACTGTATATGCGGACAGTATATCAGAGGTTGTTAGTCGGAGAATGGTTTGCGGTAGAGTGGAACCTGCAACCATCTGTCACCGTCATCTTCCCTTATCCATTCACTAACGGCGTAGTTTGATGTCTTTATCTTACGCAGTGCGAATTCTGATAGGTGGCAAACAGGCTCACTCCACGCCTTGCGATGCGCCAGTAGCTCCTTTGCTATCTCAGCCTGCTCACGCATCGTTTCCTGCGCTGCCAGTTGCTTCAGCCTCTCATTGCTAATCATTGTGGCTTCTCCTGTGCTGCTGCCAGCTTCCCGATTATGCGCTTAACGTCCTCAATCCTTACGTCGTCAGCCTCGTCAAGAGTGTCGATTCGGTCCAGCATAACTAGCGCGGCATCAGCGTCTAAATTGCAAGTCCAGCCATTGGGCGATACTGGCGCGGTGGCGTATAGAGGTTGACTGTCAACTCCTATTGGTTTTATTCCTTCAAAATAAAGGCCGTTATTTTTCTCCCAGCGCCAAGCTACAGGTTTCGCCGTCAGCGCCGCTAGGGCGATTTCTTGACGCTGTAATTGGCTTTCATATCCCGGAACCATAAAAATATTCCCAGTTTTCTTGTTATTGGCTATCAGCAACTTAAGAGCCTCAATCTCTTCAATTGCTGCATTTATCAGCGCCTTTCTCTGCTCTTCGGTAAGTTGCATCATTTGGCCTCCTGTCCGGCGCGGAGTTGGGCGGCGAACTTAGCAACCATATCGGCGCAGTCAGCATAAGCAACGGCCTGCTTGCTGCCAGAATCAAGCGTGCGATTAAGCATTGCGCCAGCGAGATTTCCTAGTCCGCTAGAAATCGCATCCAGCTTTTGCTGCATTGCTTGCCATTCAGCATCGTATCTTTCCTTAAGAAGTTTCAGTAAAATCTGGGCAGATTCGTCAGCATCACCTTCGAAGGTCATTTGCCCGTCTACGACAGATATTCTTCCTGCCTCATGGCCGAGGGCTCTGTTTACTACAAAGTGATGGCTAACTGCTTTTGCAACGCCACCCATTTCTAAATTAACGTACGTCGTTTGCGGACTGCTTTCTTCACTCATCTGTCATCTCCTGTGCCGCTGAGCGGCGAAATAGTTAGTCCTGCACCACAGCGCCAAACTTACCGCGCCGCTCTGTCGTGTAATCCATCCACAGCACTCCCGGCTTCGTGACGATTATGCGAGGCAGAGGAGGGCGTACAGCCGTCTCCCTGGCTACCTGACGCAACCGGCGCTTTTCCATGAGCTGAAACTTCCTTTCCGGCGTTAACCTGCGCTCGTGCTCCTCACCAAGTTTCGCCGCCTGCGCTGCTTCTGCCGCGGCTAAGGCAACCTGCTGACACTTCCTCTGATGCGGCGTCATCTGCTCTGTACGCCACAGAAACCTTTCCTTTTGTATTTCTGACAGGCGTGCGTAATGCGCCGATTCGAGCGGTGTTAAAGTCATACAGGTGCCTTATTGGAGGGTTAAATCAGAAGGGGATATCGTCCGAAAAATCCATCGGCGGCTCGTTACTTGCCGGTGGAGTAGATTGCCCAGCCTGCTGCGGCGGACGCGGTTGCTGATTTTGCTGAGGTCGGTTTCCCTGGCTGGCCTCCTGCTTGCCGCCCAGCATTTGCAGTGTCCCGCCGACGTTTACGACGATTTCCGTTGTGTAGCGGTCTTGCCCGCTGTTGTCCTGCCACTTGCGGGTGCGCAGCTGACCTTCGATATAGACCTGTGAGCCTTTACGAAGATGCTCGCCGGCGACTTCTGCCAGCTTTCCGAACAGCACCACGCGCATCCATTCTGTGTGCTGCTTCTTCTCTCCCGTGGTCTTATCCTTCCATTGCTCACTGACCCCTACAGACAAGTTCGCCACTGCTGAACCTGATGCGGTGTATCTGATTTCTGGGTCCTGCCCCAGATTTCCGATAATTATGACCTTATTGATTCCTGCCATTAGGCAGTCCTCCTTGTTTTGAAGTGAATGATGCTGAGAATGTTTGAGGGTGTGACGCCAAAGTCGCTTGCAATCTTTTTGGCAGTAACGCCTCCGCGACTATGTAGGCTGCGTATTTCACAAACCTGATCCCAAGTTAATTTCGCGTTGACGTTTCTGGATCCGATTGCCTTGTTCTTTGCGAACTCTTGCCTTCCTTTACTCACCATGTCTGTAAAGTTTGCGCGAGCATTACCTAAGAGAAGATGAGAAGGATTGCAGCAGGATGGGTTATCGCAGGCATGGCAGACGAAGAAACCTTCCGGTATTGGGAAGTTCGCTAATTCCCATGAAGCACGATGTGCCAAAAGGTATTTACCGTTTATCCTTACGTTGCCATAACCCTTTGGCTTTTTGGCTCCCTGCCAGTTCCAGCATTCCGATGCGCTCCCTTTCTTAACCTTGCTCCAGAAAAACTCCTGCTGCTCAGCGCTGATTGGGCTTTCTGCCATTATGCTTCCTCGCTTTTCTGCTCAAGTTCCGCTTTGCGGATGTCATAAATTTCTTTGGCCTTAGCCTGATATTCGGTGCCGCGCAGGGTGCGCCACGCTTCTTCGAAAAGCGTCTTGAGGTCATCAATGCTGGCAGCCTCAGCTGCTGACTGCGTAAATACCTTCAGCGACTCCTCTGCAGGGTTAGCGCCTGACTCAAGCCAGTTGAGTAGCTGCTTACCAGTCTGCTCACTGAGAACAACCGGGTCGGCATTGCTGAACAGCTTCGTCCTGTCCTTACTGGCGATCGCATGATGCGTTTCATGTCCGATATCGAGGACGGTAGTGAACTCGTATTCAACGCCATCACGCTGCTCTGACTTCATGCCGAGCTTTGCGACCTTCTTGCGGCCATTCTCTTCAACCTGCGCCGTTTCCGTCTTGCTGCGCATAGTGGCGATGATGTGCATTGAGGAGCGCAGAATCGCATCCAGGAACGAGCGGTGACGTGGGTTAATCTCGCTCCATGCTGACCATGAGTTGCCGCGGTATTTCGTTTTGGCGATGGTGTCGACCAGCTCCAGACAACCTCCGACTCCACCCCATTCGTGGGTGATACTGTCGATAATGAGGCTGTCGTAACCGGCCTTCTCAGCAGCGCTGATAGCTTCAATGAAGCGCTCAGGAGTGAATGGCGGATCTAACTCGAGGACGTCGAACTCTGCGACGTCAGAGTAGAGCGATGCGCTGCCTTTCTCCGTATCGATAACAGCGATGCGTCCGCCGATGCCTTTCGCTACCAGCAGAGCGCTGTACGTCTTTCCTGAACCACTTGGCCCGGTAAGTGCCAGCCGCAGCTTGGCTTTCTTCCTCATGGCTTTTTCAAATTTCATCTCACACCTCAGTGTCAGTTATGGGCGCACCAGTCGATGCGGTTCTGTTGTTGCTCCGTACGGTAATCAGCAATCGCGTCCATTGCGGCTTGCTCTGGTGTCATCTCTTCAAGCACAGGCTGTAAGATGGCTTTCATCATCTCGATGAAATACATATCCGGGTCAATCATGCTGCTATCTCCTGGCGAATCGTGTAACCCTGCTCTGTAAGCCACTCCATGACGTCTTTGATGTCGAACTGGTTGAGTAGCTGCTTGCCGTTGAAGTCGAGCAGAGACACTTCATCAGCTTCGATAACCATCATTCCGGGGCGATATCCGGCGCGGGTCTTGACCTCGCCGCACTCGATTTTCATCTTCATCTCTTAACCCTCAGGCCTAGTTTCTGCAGGAGCATGCGGGTGAAGTCGAAGCCTGCCAGTCGCTCTTCTTCGCGACGCTGACGCTCCAGCTCTTCCTGCTGCTTTCGGTACTGCTCAACTGCTGCCGGCGCGCTCATGGCTGGCCTACTTGCATTACTGACTGAATCAGGCGCTCTACAAGTTTCTGCAGGCGGCTCTTCGGCTTCCAGGACATAACGTCTGCGCCGGTTAATTTGAATGCGAACATGGTGTTTTGTGGGCAGCCCGATGCCGCCCCTGCGATAGATAAGCGCATGGGATACCTCATTGAATTTGGTTGGTGTCAAAAAGACGGGCGCCATTGCGGCGCCCATAGGGAGCACTACTGTCTGGTTGTAAGGATTTATCAAACCTAGCGTTGGTGACTAGCACCGAAATGCCAACCGGATGGAAGGCATTGCGCTGCTATCAATCCCAGGCTTTGCTCCATGCCTCTTCTGGAGTCAGGCCAGCGTCATAATCTTCCTCCCATTCATCTGGAAAGTTTGCTGCACCGCCTTTCTTGGCCGCATGGTCACGAAGAAAATCCATCCATTCCTCAAAGCCAAAATTCTCGTTTGTCATCCTCTTCTCCTGTAGTGGTTACTGGCCCCGCGCTGCAATCATGGCGTCGGCCATAAAGTAAGCCTGTTCAGCTACGTCAATAAATTCAGGAGAATCAGCATTTCCACCAAACCCCATTCCTTCATATCGATGTATCACTGACTGCATCGCCTTACCTGCGAAGTAGTCGCGCAGCGTCATGCCATGGCTATCAATGATTTGGTTTTCTTTCTCTGCCTTGTGAACTCCCGAGTAAGGAAACGCCGGGCCGCCATTTTCATTAATCATCTCACCCCCTCGATAAATAACCCGCCACCATGAGACCCACGATGACTATCCAGCAGATAATCCAGTCTGTGTTGCTCATGGTGGGCTCCAGTAAAAAGGCCGCCTAAGCGACCTGTTTGAATTTGTTTTCTTCGCACCAACGCTTAGCAGCATTTAGTCCTGCCATCTGCATATGGCAGATATCGTTCTGCACAACATCAAAACACCCGGCCCGGTAGTAAATATCGAAGCCGTAGTGAGAAGTTACTTTGCGCTCTGCTTCGTAATAGGCTGGCCCATAACCTTTGCCGCCTTTGTGCCACGGGTTGCGGTAATCATTCATGTAATCCTCTGCTTTATTTAACAGAAATCACTCGGATCTTGCGCCATACGAAATTAGTACGGATAGACCAGTGTTTTTCGATATTTGAAAAAATCATGCCTTCCTCACTTAACGATGTGTGTTGCGTCCTTGCGTACTTTGCGATGACCTGCCTGATAGAGCGCAACATCTGGTATGCACATCCCGCTGCTGATTTCACCGCCGATGTACTTCGCTGCGCCCGCCAGAATCTGCTTGTGATACTCCGTCTCTGTTTCTACAGCCTTGACTACGCGGTCAGTTGCCGGCCGTTTGCAGGCAATCTCAGCGCGGCTCAGTTCCACGCGACGCTGCGGCGCTTCCTGACTAAATGCGCTCGCCAGAATCGCTTCAATCTCACGCGCCTTAATAGCCTCTTCAGCCCGGCGAGCGTTGCGACGTGACTTCGCGTTATCTTTTCCAACAGGGTTAAGTGATTTGCCATAGACGACGTTCGCCATAAATCCTCCGGTTAGTTACTGGCTGCACTGTCGCAACAATGCACACAGTAACCACTGTTTGAGTTCGGTGCGTTCTCGGCACCTTCCGTAGAGCTTCCCGCTCGTTGTTACAAAGAGCTGCTATCCGTTTCGTACTGCGCCAGCGTCCTGCTGATGGATTAAAGATACAGATAAAACTGTATTACCGTCAACAGATAAAACTGTAAAATTGATATGAAAATACATATATATATGTATTTAAACGGAAATAAATTTTCTACAGCCGCAAAAATCCCGCACAAAGCTGGACTCAGTGCTACGATTTCATGGCTTAACAGGAGGAGGTTGGTGGCATGAGAAACAAAGATGTGGCTGACTTGCACAGGAAGATGATGCCTGAGGTGGGAGAGGTTCTTGGTAGGGGGACTATGGAGCTGCTGAGGGAGGGGCGGGCGATAACTAATCTGGCAATAAAGGAGAAGATAACAGGTCTTTATGCTGATAAAGCAGATGACATAGTAGTGCAGATGGCGCTGGCTCTGCTGTCGACGACGCACTGACGGTGCAGGTCAGGATTGCGGGCAAAAAAAACCGCCAGACCAGCGCTGGCGGTAACTTGTCGAGCAACAAGCAAAGTGATGGATATATTTCACTTTCATTATTGGCCGATATTTTTTTACCTGCAAGCGTAAGCGGCAAAAAAAGCCCGCACACGGCGGGCAAGAGTGATGCGGACAATCAGCTTGTTCCGGCCCTGAGGCCGTGTCTCTCTGGACATTAGTGTTATCGGCACGGCAGGAGATAGCTTTAGGGGTGGGCATGAAAAACCCGGTGCGGTGGCCGGGTTATTTATCTTTTGAAACCTTTCCGTTTAATTCGGATAAGCTGTAAGAAATACTCTGAAGTTGAGATGTAATGGCGGCATTGTCGGCTTTAGACTCTACTCTAGCCGCCTCAAAATGAGCGCGTGTTTCGCTGCCAAGAGATTCTATTTTACCGTCAAGGTTTGCTCTCGCCGCTTCAATGCGCGCTTCAGTACCAGACCGATAGGTTTCAAGCTTGTTATCTAAATGGGTGTACATGGCCCAAGCTCCGCCTAACGCCACGGCCAAAAAACCAATACCCATCCACATTGCCGATTTGAAAGTGAGAGGGATTTTCAGATGCGGGCTTTCTGATGTAGTCACGATCTCCTCCTCAAAATCAATGGTGACTGTTTCAGCAACTAACATATGGCTGCCATCTTGATTATCAAGTATACCAGCTGCTTTGTTTGGTTGCTGTAGATTAAAATGCGCCTCGCGGAAGAAGAAATCATCGTCAAAGCAGGGTGTAATCATTTTCTTTTCTCATGCAGCCACATTGCAATTTTACTAGTGTGGAACAGTTTGATTTCACCACATGTAAAACATACAACGTAAAATGCCCAAACCCCTGATCCGTTAACCAAAGGAAGTGGCATTGTGACTATCACAGGCTTAGTCTTATCATTTGGGCTGCTGTTGATTTCCCAACGAGTTCCTTTGCAACAAGAGCATTTTAAGTCGTGATCATTTTCTTCAAAGCTCTTCAAAAAATCCTTTAAATCATTGATCGTTATTGAAAGAACAATCTCGGCAATGTTAATTTTTTTATCGTCTTCCATAAGCCCTCTGAACTTTAAAGCCTAACCAAACGTCTCTTCCGGCCACTGAGCCTTAACCACCTTACCGATGATGCGTATGCTATCTTTTGCGGCGGTAAATGCGGTGCTCAACCATGGTACCGATGATCTGGATGCGCTTTTCAATGCTGCGCATTACTGGGTAATCATCATTCAGGGGGAGTAATTCAAAGTGCTGTCTGCCATCTTCTGCAAGAGTAGTTGGGCGGTACTTTTTAAAGGTGGCTTCATGCTCGCCGTTCTTCGCAACAACAAATTCTCCAGGTGCAGGCTCTATTTCCGGATCGACGATAATGACATCGCCAGCCTTAAAATCAGGCTCCATAGAGTCGCCTATAATCTTTAATGCAAAGGTATATTGCGACCAGTCCATATCAGTCATGACGTACTCACACGAGCCATCAAGCGCTTCTATAGGGCCTTTAGTAGCCATCTCTCCAGCTTGTACATAGCTGATCAATGGAATCCTCCTTGTGTTCACCTCGCTAACAGGCTGGAAGTTACCACCATTAACTAGCCATGACGGATCACAGCTAAGAGATTCAGCAATACCCACAATGTTGCGCGGCTTTAATGTTTTACCTTCCTCAATACTCGCCCAAGACTGCTGCCTGATACCAGCCCTTTCTGCGGCTTCAGCCTGAGTTAGGCCCAACTCGGCCCTTCTTTGCTTTACTCGTTCTGCAAGGCTCATAGCATCCTCTCCATTTCCTTACATCCTCACAGTTAAAGCTGTATTTGACAAACAGAAGTAACTGTTAGACAATACAGATAAAACTGTGGAGGTGAGTAATGGACACAATTTCTCAACGCCTCAAACAGAAGCGCATGGAGTTAAATCTGACACAGGCGCAATTAGCTGAGAAAGCTGGAATGAAGCAGCAATCAATACAGCAAATTGAAGCAGGTTCCACACAACGCCCGCGCTTCTTGTTTGAACTTGCCGCAGCCCTCCAGTGCGACCCGCTCTGGTTACAGTACGGCAAGAAACGCGGCTCTCGAGCCGCTTAAGCAACACCGCTCTTTTTACAACGGACATGAAGTCCTACGGAAGCCACCGAGAACGTGGCGACTAACTCAAACGAAACAACAAAACGTTCGTGGCAATAGCTGCGGCTTTGTCACGTCTGAACAACAACTTATCACCAAGGAATCATACGAAATGGATCATGCAAAGAAACGCAACGAGGCATTGCGCATTGAAAGCGCCTTGCTCAACAAAATCGCCCTGTTAGGCACTGAAAAGACAGCAGCTGCTGTTGGTGTCGATAAGGCGCAGATAAGCCGCTGGAAACGAGACTGGATACCGAAGTTCTCGATGCTTCTGGCAGTACTGGAATGGGGTGTCGTGGATGACGAGATGGCTCATTTAGCCCGGCAGGTGGCGCAGCTTCTCGCAAAAGGAAACGCCCCAAAGAGCAATGAACTCTTTGAGGCGTAGGGTGGGGCAACAACCACGATGCATATCCCGGAGATGATTATGCCAAAGAAACACGTTTTACGCCAGGCAGAAATGCGCAAAAACCTTGCCCGCATCGAGTTCTGCAAAGGCTTTAACCCGACGGTAGCTGAGAAACTGAAGCACATTCTGGAAGAGGCCAAAGCGAAGGAGAAGGGCAAATGAGCAATCTGGCTGAAGTACACGACATAACGCCTCATATTGAGGCAAGAGAGATCCGCGTGGCTGAGATTGAGAACGGCTTCACAAGGATTGCGAACGAGCTTTTAGAAGCTCTTGTCATGGCCGACTTAACATCGCGTCAGCTTAAAGTCGCTCTTTCCGTCATGCGAAAAACATACGGCTTCAACAAGAAAGAGGACCGCATTGCTGACTCGCAAATTGCTGAGATGACCGGAATACACCGCACTCATGTTTGCAATGCGAGAAACCAACTCATCAACATGAATATCCTGACAAAATCAGGAAACAAGCTGTCCATAAACAAAGTGGTCTCTGAGTGGTGTATCCAAAATGGCGACACTGTAGCTAACTCAGCTACAAAAAAAGTAGCTAACTCAGCTACAGGCGATGTAGCCACCTCAGCTACACACAAAAGACATTCTTTAAAGACAGAAAGACAAAAAAGAATTAACACCCCCGGCAAGCCGGGAGGCAACCCTTCAAAGTATGCTTTTGAAGGCAATGTTATCCGGCTGAATCACGACGACTACTCAGCATGGAAAAGCCTTTACTGCTACGTCGATCTCGATGCAGAGCTTCAGCGATACGACATCGAGTTTCAGAACGAGCAGCCTAAGAGCTGGTTCATGGCTCTCAGTGCGAAGCTGAAATATCAGAACGACCGCGAGAAGCAAAAGCGGCAGGCCGCTGCCAAATCACCGGTAACAATCAGCAAAACCGGCTACGTGTTCTTCGACAGGTGATCACATGAAGCCACAGATTAAATCATTGCTGATTGCCGGATATAACCACGGCCTGTTGAGCGAAGAGTTTGTCCGGTACTGGTTTGAGAAACTTCACCTGAGGGCCGTATGACACCATCAGAACTGAGTGACATGCTCTGGAATCATGTCGACAGGGTAGCGAAATACCTGTTGCCGAACGGCAAAAAAGAATCGCATGAGTGGGTAGCAGGAAGCGTTAACGGGGAAAAGGGCCAGAGCCTGAAGGTGAATCTGGCAGGCAAGAAAGTCTGGCAGGACTTTGCTGAAGGAAGCGGTGGTGACCTCCTCGACCTGTGGGTAGCCGTGAAAGACTGCGGGTTGCACCAGGCGATGACAGAAGCCAAAGAGTTCCTCGGCATCAAAGACGACGACCACCACTTCGCAGCAAAGCAGCAGAAAAAGTTCTCCCGGCCCGACCGTAAGAAAATCAGTAAGTACCTCACCAAAACCGAAAAGCACCTCGAATACCTGGCATCTCGCGGCATCACCGCAGAGACGGCAAAGGCGTTTGAAGTCGCCGCGGCGAAAGTATGGAATGGCGAGCGCGAGCTGGATGCTCTGGCGTTCCCGTACAAGCGCGATGGTGAGCTGTTGCAGGTCAAGCGCATCAGTACAGAGCGCCCGAACGGCAAGAAGGTCATTATGGCTGAAGGCGAGTGCGAGCCGTGCCTGTTCGGATGGCAGGCAATGCCGAAGAACATCCGCCTGGTGGTCATCTGCGAAGGCGAAATCGACTGCATGACGTATTTCCAGTACGGGTTGCCCGCGCTCTCCGTTCCGTTCGGAGGTGGCAAGGGAGCCAAGCAGCAGTGGATTGAGTTCGAGTATCACAACCTCGACCGCTTCGACGAAATCTGGATCTCCATGGACTCAGATGAAGTCGGGCAGACTGCCGCCAAGGAAATCGCATCACGCCTCGGCGAGCACCGCTGCAGACTGGTTAACCTGCCACACAAGGACATCAACGAGTGCTTACGGGCAGGAATGACCAGCGACGAGGTTATCGACGTACTGGAGCGCGCTGCTTACTTCGACCCCGAAGAGCTGTACAGCGCCCGCGAGTTCTATCAGGACACCATCAACGCTTTCTACGGCAAAGAGCAGTGCATGTTCCGCAGCCCATGGGAGACGCTAAATCACAACTTCGCATTCCGTGAAGCCGAACTGACCATCGTGAATGGGGTGAACGGGCACGGTAAAACCGAAGTCGTGGGGCATATGGTACTCGAGGCTATGCGACAGGGTGTTCGTTCCTGCGTTGCGTCTCTGGAGCTTAAACCGGGAGCGTTACTGAAGCGCCTCACACGACAGGCAACTTGCGTAAAGCTACCACCTCAGATGGAAATCGACTCTGCATTCAACTTCTACGATGACCGGCTGTGGCTTTTTGGCCTGACAGGAACGGCGAAGGCTGACCGCTTGCTGGAAATCTTCGAGTACGCCAACCGACGCTACGGTATTCAGTTGTTCATCATCGACAGCCTGATGAAGTGCGGGATTGGGGAGGATGACTACAACGGCCAGAAAGCCTTTGTTGACGCTATCTGCGACTTCAAAAACCGCACCAACAGCCACGTCATCATGGTTACTCACAGCCGGAAATCTGACAGCGAAGAGAAGCCCACCGGGAAGATGGACGTGAAAGGAACCAGTGCCATCACGGACCTTACCGACAACCTTTTCATCATCTGGCGCAACAAGGTCAGAGAACGCGCTATCCAGAAACAACACGCTGGGGAGCCGCTGAACGAGAAGGAGCAGGCCGCGCTGGCAACCTCGGCATCAGTCCTGATGCTGGAGAAGCAGCGTAACGGAGAAGGCTGGGAAGGTGGCATTCCGCTTTACCTGCATGAGCAATCGCACCAGTTCCTGATGATGGACGGCGCGACACCTTACAACTACATCGCCAACATGCCGTCCGACGAATACGACCACGCATGGGCGAGTGAAAACGTTACGGAGTATGCATGATGAGCAAGCTAACTGCTGAATGGTGCAAGTGGCACATCGAATCAATGAAAGCCAACGGAATGAGCCTGCTTGAGGAGAAATACCTCGAAGCCCTTGAGATTGCACTCCCTGTACTGGAGCAGCAGGAGAAGGGCGATGATGCCTGGATTGAGTGGGGTGGGGGTAAGTGTCCTGTTGATGGTAACGCGAATGTTGAACTTAAACTTCGTAATGGTTGCTTCGGTGGCGGCATTAGAAAAGCTGGAGGTTACTATTGGGGGCATAGTAAGACATCTTACGACTCCGACATCATCGCCTATCGGGTTGTGCAGCAGGAGCGCGAGCGAGGAGAGGAAGAATGAGTGACGCATTGAAAGTTACAGTCTTTTTCTCAGGCGGTGATGAGCCGTTCATCTGTCACGCTAACGGGGTGTGTACTATCGAGGATCTACAAGAAATCGAAAGGGAAATTGCTTCAGATTTTAGCGATTTCAACGAGGATGGCAGCTACACCTTCAACTGCAATTGGTATGGCGGGCTGATTGGTGAAAATGGAATACTTGAGACACCATCCGGATGGGATCTATCCCTTGAAGCCTTTACGCCAGTGTCGGAGGAAGCATGAGCGACAAAGATGAGATGGAGCGGCAGCAGAGAGAGCTATTCGCTGAGAGCTTCGAGGACCACACCGGCTGGCATCCGGACGACTATCCAAGCCCTGACATTGTCGAAACCAGCTGGGAGATTTGGCAAGATGGATGGCAAGCAGCGTTAAGCAGCAAGCAGGAGGAAGAATGAAGACTATCGCATGGAATAAATCACGCAGAGCATTCTGGTTCCGCTTCTTCGGGTATGGACTCAACGTCATCGATCGCAGCATCTTCCCGCCCTTATACAGCGCGAGAATCGGTCTAAGAAAAGAAATCAGGATAGGCAAGTTTGGCATCCATATTCTGACGCGGTCACAGCTAAGCAAGAGGTCCGCATGAGCAACGTAATCCCTCTCAAGAAATCAACCTATCTCCTGCCAGATGACGAATTCGAAGCCCTCCTGCAGGAAGTAATCATCCACGGCCGCAAGTTCCACGACTTCACCTGCTACCCCGCGGTGATGCGCAAGGTGCTGGGCGACGCACTGAAGAGAGACAAGCGCGATGGAGATACCGAAAGAGGGCCTGAGGCTTCATAAGACAAACTTCAACGCCATCGGGCAACAGCTTCAACCTCTGCTCGAATCCGGCGACTGTTACCGGCTCATCCTGAAGCCGTGGAAAGAAAAACGCAGCCTTTCACAGAATGCACTATCTCACATGTGGTACGCCGAAATCAGCGCTTACCTGATTAAGTCAGGACGCACTGACGCGACGCCAGAATGGGTAAAGCGAAACCTCAAGCGCACATACCTGGGCTGTGAAGAGATTACCTACACCGACTTCGTCACCGGCGAGAAGGTCATCACCTACGAACCCCGACACACCTCAAACCTTGATACGGGAGAGATGCACTTCTTCCTGAATCAGGTTGAGCGGTGGTGCGCGCAGTTCGGGCTGGTGCTGACTATCCCGCACGATAGCGAATACCAGAAGCTGAAGGATAAACAGAATGACTAAGGTTCCGTCCATCAAAGAGCGCATAGCAACCATCCGTAGCCTGTTAGCTATCGAAGGCTCTGCCACATCCCGGGAAATCTACCTGCACATGATCCCGATGGGGTATGACTACCGCCACATTGAATCTGCTATTCAGATGGCCTACCGCGAAGGAACGCTGCACCGTCGTAAAATTAAGTTCAGATGCGGGTACGAATATCGGGTAGCAGAAAAATATCCGCGCTGGGGAACCCGGTACGTAGCAGATGTTAAGCATCACTCCTGCCAGCGAAAAATCACAACCATCTGCAAGAAGAACAGCAAGGTTTATCAGTTCGATCAGTTGCTGAAAACTGCGAGAGGTGGACATGCGCCGGCAAATTAGCATCACCTTCTTAGCATGTGAACACGCCAAACTGAAGTATCCCCGCCAGAAACGCCGCCGCCACAAAATCCCGACTGAATCCGAAGTCACAACCTGCAATTACGTTGCACGGTTGCGCCGGGCTGTGTCCGACAGAATTAGGAAGACGCGATGAAGATTAAGCAGGAGTTTTCGTTCGATCTAAGTAAGACCGGAATCGTAGGAACGACAGTCTACATCCGGACATATATGCGAAAGCATGTTTGGCAGCGATGGAAGCTGTTAGATGAGTACAGCGCATCATGCACAGGCAAAAACCCATTCACAGGGGCAGAGTGGACCGGCCCAAAATCACGTCGAATCCCTGTTCAGACAGAATGTGAGATAAATGAAGCCGCTCAGAAAGAAATCGACAGGAGGCGTAATGCGTGAGCGCTGTCACCGCTGCTACACCATCCTCACCTCTGAAGACAAACATCACTACGGCATTAGCTGCGAAAGTTGCGAGTGCGATATGGAGTGGGAAGACCATGAAAGAGACCGCCCCGTTAAATCCGCCTACTGGCGCTGGCGAGCCACCTGCTTCTGCATGCGCTTTCTGTCAGGCATTGCTGGAGCCGGTCGAGACCTACTGCTGCAGCGACTGCGAAATCGAGCTGCTAGACGATCCGAACTATCGCATGCACGGAGGGGTAGATGACTAACGCCGATCGGATTGGGTTATTCGTATTGAGTGTCATCATCGCGGTCTGCATTGGAGGAAGACGATGAGTAATTTACGTGATGAGATAAGAGGGTATGACCTCCATCAGCTAAGGGCGCTAGAAGAATTCATGCAAGGGCTGATAGCTGCCAAGAAAAAAGAAGACAGAAAAACGGTGTGGCGACTTTGTGATAATTCCGGCATATGCCATGCAAACTTCAGAGAAGAGGAATACCTGAAAGCGGCCGAGCATTTTGCTGTAATCGCAAAAGAACTGGATGCTGACCCTCACAACACCATCAGAGACAGAGAGCTACGCCTGATAGCTGAGCGCGTTCCTGAGTCGGAATATGAGGGGTACTTTAATGGCTAAAGGCACCACGCCGAAGCCGTCCAAGCCAAAGAAGTGCAAATGCTGTCCTGAGAAGTTCATCCCCCGCAATAGCCTGCAAACCGTCTGTTCTCCCAAATGTGCCATCCAACTCGCTAACCAGCTGTCCGAGCGCAAGCAAAAGCGCCTGGAGAAAGAGCAGCGCGCGGCATGGAACAAACGCAAAGCAGATGTGAAGCCGTTAAGCCACTGGATCAACATGACTCAGCGAGCTTTTAACGACTATATCAGAGCGCGGGACGGGGATATCTGCATCAGCTGCGGCAGCACAACGGCGGTCATCTACCACGCTGGACATTACCGGACAACGGCAGCGGCTTCACAGTTACGATTCAACGAAGACAACGTTCACAGCCAGTGTGCAGCATGCAACGTGCATCACTCCGGCGCTATCGGTCCTTACCGCATTAACCTCATCACCAAAATCGGCCTTCAGCGCGTCTTGGCGCTCGAATCCAACAATGAACCTCACCGATACACCCGTGAAGAACTGGACGCCATCAGAGCGCGTTACAGGGCTTTGCTTCGTGCATTGGTAAAGCAGAGGGAAGCGGCATGAATCTTCAGAATGTTATATCCACCCTAAATCACTATCGCAATCGAGGCGTAAACGCAGTCAGAACCCCTTCCGGAGTTGTTTTCATGGGTATACGAAACATCACCCCTGCTGAGCGCCAGAGGCTTTTAGACATTCCCCAAAGTTATTTAGACAAGGCTATCAGGTGGCAAAAATGACCCAATACCTCAGAGAGAAGTGGCAGAAACTCCGCATCTACAAACGCAAAGGTGGCTTTGCTGTGGATTACCGGATCATTCATAACATGTCGAAAATGATGGGGGTGAAGAATGCCGGTGCGTGAACTCAACCTGACGAAAGATCAGCACGACTGGCTGAATAACTGGCTGGAACTGTGGGGCGCGTGGGTTTACTCAGGAAGACTGGAAAAGCGCCAGAGCAGTGTCATAGCGCAATACATGGCGACTGTAGAGCCGCAATCTTATCCTTCCCGGCCAATGTGCAACGATGATGACGGACTCTTGATTTCTCAGGTCGTGGACTCCGTCATGTTCATCGATAAAAAGGCTTTCGGCATCCTGCTAAGTTACTACTCGCACGGCTCATCCAAGCACGCCATTGCATCCTACTACCATAAGGTCGCAAGTCCCCGCAAAATGTCAGGGTCAGCAGAAGGAAAAATCAGAAAGCCATCTCTGGCTACGTGCCGGAGAGAAGTTGACGAAATCCTTAATGCCAGCCTGTTTATTTTGTTTTCTCCGCTGCAAAAAGCGTTTAACGATCGCAAACGTGTTGTTAAATTGCAAAGAGTGGCTTAGAAGGTGTTGACTTACTTGAGCAGTTGAGCAACAATTCAGATATAAGATGCCGTAAGTGTTCTTAAGGATGCTGCGGCACTTAAATCCAGTCAGTTCCATCGATTTGTGATAGTCAAAGCGCCCTGCGGTCTCACCAACTGCGAGGGCGTTTTTTTATTTCTATACCCTGCAGGGGATAAGCAATTCTTCATACCCTGTAGCGGATAAGTAGCATCACTAAACTATTCCAAAAGGTCGCCATTAGAGCGGCCTTTTTTCGTTTATCGCCCATGCCAATCAAAATCGACGCTCACCTTTTCCTGTGTGGCATCGGGCGATCTTTTCTTCTGACTACCTGCAGCACCGACCGTAATCACGGAGGTGTTATGAGTATCGATATGAGCAAACTGGCTTCAGGCGCAGCTTATGGCGCATCTGCCGGGACAATCGCCAATGGTCTGCTGACGCGGCTGAGTCCCGATGAATGGAGTGCTGTAGGCGTCCTGGCCGGTATTCTGGTCGCGCTGTTCACGCTCGGCATCAACTGGTATTACAAGCGCAAGGCTACCCTGGCGCAAATCAAAGCCCTTCAGCGCTGGCCCACTGCACCAGACATCAACGAGGATTAACTCATGGCTATCTCAAACAGCCTGCGCAATAAGCTTATTGCTGTCGCGGGTGGCGGAGCTATGGCTATAGCTACGGTATTCCTCGGCGGTAAGGATGGGGTAGAGGGCAGGGTGTACGAGCCTTACAAAGATGTGGCTGGCGTCTGGACTGTCTGCGACGGTCATACCGGCACCGATATCATCAAAGGAAAAAAGTACACAGACCGGGAATGCGATCGGCTTCTATGGAATGACCTGCAGCCGGTTAAGAAATCGGTAGACGGCCTGGTAAAAGTGCCGCTGGGTGAATATCAGCGCGCCGCCCTTTACAGCTTCACCTACAACGTTGGCTCCAGCGCGTTCTCCAAATCCACTCTGTTAAAGCGCCTGAACTCAGGTGATGTTGATGGTGCATGTGAAGAACTCCGCCGCTGGGTGTATGCCGGTGGCATGAAATGGCGGGGCCTGATGAACCGGCGAGACATGGAGCGCTCATTGTGTCTGGCGGAGAGTGTCGATGACCTTAAAGGCTAAGCTGCTACTGGCGCTCGCGCTGCTGGCCATCGTCGCTATCGCCACCTCGACGGTGTTTGCGCTCTATTATCGCGGCAATGCCATTGACTACAAAGCGCAGCGTGACACTGCTACCGGCAGCCTAAAGCTGGCGAATGACACCATCACCGATATGCAGACACGCCAGCGTGACGTGGCCGCACTCGATGAGAAATACACGAAGGAGTTAGCTGATGCTAAAGCGACTATCGATCAGCTGCATGATGATGTTGCTACTGGCAAGCGCCGGCTGCAGCTCAACGCCACCTGCGCGAAGCAATCCGCCTCCGGCACCTCCAGCCTGGATGATGCAACCAGCGCCCGACTTACTGACGCCGCTCAACGGGATTATTTCACCCTCAGAGAGCGAATCGAAGTCGCCGGGAAGCAAATAGCCGGGCTGCAGCAGTACGTAAGAGAACAGTGCCAGAAGTGAAAGTTAGATTAGTGCTGCAACAGGTTTACTGAGTGATTCGGAATAGGGCCTGCTCAGCCTCATTCAGACTCATGCCGCCATGTACGTTAGCCGGAAAGACTGTGTCACTCCCTGATAGTACCCATATCCCTCTATGCGCGTGGTGGCGTGACAACTCCTGACCTTCCACTATCGGGAATGACTTATCAACCACGCAAACACAATATCCATTGATGCTGTGGAGCACGAGCGCCCACTGTGGCCGCGAGCTGATTGAAGCTCTTCTGACTACAACTGCATTATCCATTCTAATAGTTTAAGCATGTTATCAATGCGCAAATGATAACTGATGTCCCGAATCAGTCACACACCAAAAGAAACACTCCAGCCAGTCCCTCTGGAACAAAGCGCCCTGACTTAAGTACGAAGCGTCCGCATAGCGGAATCCTCCCGTGGATTCGGTCAGCAAGCGCAAGGGGCAAGCAGGGTTATAGGCGAAAGCCGACTTCCCCGACATGCGGTGAACGCCCACCGTGCGAGTTGCAGGCGTGGCACTCTGAGAGAGGAGGCTATACAAAATTCTGCAAAGGGCATTCAAAGAGTGCTTTTGACAGAATAAATACACTGAATCCTGATGTGGTGATAACGCTACATCTCGGCAAAATATCCCATTAAATAGCAGGAAATTCTAAATGGCCGCACCAAAGGGCAACCGATTCTGGGAGGCTCGCAGTAGTCATGGGCGAAACCCGACATTCGGCTCGCCTGATGAACTGTGGCAAGCCTGTATTGAGTACTTCGAATGGGTGGAGGCAAACCCACTCTGGGAGATGAAGCCATTCGCTTATCAGGGTGAAGTGGTTCAGGAACCCGTCGCCAAAATGCGTGCGATGACTCTGACCGGCCTATGCCTGTTCCTCGATATCGGCGACGAGACATGGCGAAACTACAGAGCGAAGCAAGATTTTATTGGGGTCGTCACGCGAGCAGAGAAAGTCATTTACGACCAGAAGTTCTCTGGCGCTGCTGCTGACCTGTTAAACCCAAACATCATTGCTCGCGACCTTGGCCTTGCCGATAAGCGTGAGGTGCACAAGACAATCACTGACCTGACTGATGAAGAGTTAGATCGCAAACTCCTGGAGCTAACCAATGCAAAATCTCAGCCGGGAGCAGAAGATTGAGCTGGTAAAGCTTCTGGAAGAAAAAAAGCGACGCGAGAACGTTTATCGCTATCGTGGCTTCTATCAGTCACGTCATCCCTGGCAGAAGCGATTCATTGCCAGCACCAAAGAATATTCACAGTCAGCACTCATCGCTGCTAACCGTGTTGGCAAGACAGAGACGGCGACATACATCGACGCTATCCACGCTATGGGTGATTACCCGGATGAATGGACAGGCCACCGGTTTGATCATGCGCCGCTTATCTGGGTTCTTGGATACTCCGGCGAGAAATGCCGCGACCTGCTTCAGACGCCAATCATCGGGCGCAAGACAGATAATGGCTGGGAAGGCGGACTGATACCCGGTGAGCTGATTACCGGCGTTGAGGCCATGACCGGCACGCCAAACGCTGTCCGCTCCGTGTACATCAAGCACAAGTCAGGCGGCACAGCAAAGATTCAGTTCTGGTCCTACTCGCAGGGCCAGCACGCATTGATGGGTGACAGCGTCGACTGGTTCCACATCGACGAAGAGCCAAAAGATCCCGACATCTTCCCGCAGGTTCTGACGCGTACGGCGACCGGTGACCGTGGGAATGGCGGGCGTGGCATTCTGACGTTCACGCCAGAGAACGGACGAACCGACCTCGTTATCGGCTTCATGGACACACCCAGCGCCGCACAGACGTGCATGAATGTTGGCTGGGATGATGCTCCACACCTCAGCGAAAAAGTGAAGACAGAGCTTCTGGCATCATTTCCTGCGCATCAGCGCGACATGCGAACCAAAGGCATACCGATGCTAGGCCACGGTCGAATTTATGACCTCGCCGATGATGCAATCATGTGTCAGCCGTTCCCATGCCCCGATCACTTCTTTGTAATTGACGGTCAGGACTTCGGCTGGGACCACCCGCAGGCGCACGTTCAGCTCTGGGAAGACAGGGATGAAGACGTCATCTATATCGCTCACGTCTGGAAGGCCAGAGAGAAAAAGGCTGATGAAGCGTGGCGGATGGTTAAGCGCTGGGCCGATGGTGTTCCGGTTGCATGGCCTCACGATGGACTGCAGCACGAGAAGGGCGGCGGTCAGCAGCTTAAAGAGCAATACAAAGCTGAAGGCTTCAGGATGCTTGCAGAGCACGCGACATGGCCGGACGGCAATTACAAGGTTGAGCCTGGCATCCATGAGATTCGCGAGCGCATGCTTGATGGCAAGTTCAAAGTGTTCAGCACATGCCCGGAGTTCTTTGAGGAGTTCCGCATGTATCACCGCGATGAGCACGGCAAGATTGTGGCGATCAATGATGACGTCCTGTCAGCCGTTCGCTACGCCTACATGATGCGCCGGTCAGGCAAGCAGATGTTCAGCATCAAATCACCCCGCAAGAAGGCTCGCGTAGCCACCACAGAATACAACCTATTCGGGAGTTAACCATGGGTATCGAAACCGGCGCGCTGGCTGCTTACGCTGCCATTGCCTCTGCTGCCGTAGGTGCAGGCACAGCCGTTTACTCGGCAACACAGAATAAAGCGCCAGGGGTCAAAGGCGCACTGGCTCCAAACGCTGACGCCGCAACAGCGCAAGCAGATGACCTGCTTCGCAAGCGTTCACGTCAGGGCATCAATGCGAACATCCTCAGCGGCTCCGGTGGTGCAGGCAGCGTGGGCGCATCTTCTACCGGACAGAAATCACTCTTAGGCGGTTAGCATGGCGAAGGAAAACGACGAACTGCTTGACCAGATACTCCGCGACCAGTCGACAATGGAAACATCCCGGTCAGCATGGGAGCAGCTCTGGCAGGAAGTAGCAGAGCGTTGTTTACCCCGCGGCGCTGACTTCAAGGGTGAGATTCGCGACGGGCAGAAGAAATCTGACAAGGCTATCGACTCAACCCCCATTGTTGCACTTGAGAGATTTGCTGCTGCCATGGAGTCTGTAATTACGCCCCGCACACAGACGTGGCACGGCCTGCAGAACGAGCGGTTCAGCGAAGACACTGAAGTTCAGGAGTACTTCGAGGAAGTCACAAAGGTTCTGTTCCGGCTGCGTTATGCGCCTTGGGCCAACTTCGCCAACCAGATGAGTGAAAACTACATCTCGCAGGGCGCATTTGGCAATGGCTGCATGTACGTGGATGAGCTGCCGGGCAAAGGGATGCGCTACCTGACGTATCACCTTCGTGAGATTTACTACGAGGAGAACTATCAGGGTATTGTCGACCTCGTTCACCGGAAATTCAAACTCAACGCCCGGCAGGCTGTGCAGCAGTTTGGCAAAGACAATCTGCCGGAGAGCATTCAGCGCGCCTCTGAATCAGCGCCGATGAGCAAGTTCGAGTTCATCCATCGCGTTTGCCCGAACACAGAAATCCAGTTCACCGAAGACGGTAAGCCTAAGCAGGACCACACCGGGATGCCGTGGGCGTCCTATTACATCTGCAAGGAAGGGCGGAAGATTGTCCAGCAGAGCGGCTATCACACAATGCCGTACTGCATTGGTCGCTACTACAAGTCACCCGGCGAGACATACGGGCGCGGCCCGGGCATGACAGCGCTGCCTGACATCAAAGTCCTGAATGAGATGAACAGGGAAACGCTGATTGGCGCGCAGCTTGCAAACCGTCCGCCGATTCTTGTGGCTGATGATGGCGTGCTGGACACGTTTAACCTGACTCCAGCGGCAATCATTCCCGGCGGCATGAGTTCCAATGGCTCACCACTGGCCGCGCCTTTTACGTCCGGCTCTCAGCCTAATCTCGGGCTGGAGATGATGGACCAGAAGCGCCAGCTGATTAATGACGTCTTCCTCGTCACGTTGTTCCAGATTCTCGTGGATAACCCACAGATGACGGCGACAGAAGCTATGCTGCGCGCTCAGGAGAAAGGCCAGCTCATGGCCCCTACCGCCGGGCGCATTATGTCAGAGCAGCTTGGCCCGATGATTGAGCGTGAGATTGATATATGCGCCCGCAACGGCCTGCTGCCCGATCCGCCTCAGCAGCTTATCGATGCCGGAATGGAATATGACATTGACTACAAATCCCCACTCGTGCGTATGCAGCGCGCAGAGCAGGGGCAGGGCATTCTCACTACGCTGGGTGTTGTCAGTCAGGCAGCGCAGTTCGATCCAAGCGTTCTCGGCCTTGTGAAGTACGGCAAGGCAATCAGGGAACTGGCTGACATCAACGGAATGCCGCTTTCCCTGCTACTCACCGAAGAGGAAGAGCAGGAGGCCAAGGCGGCTCAGGCACAGCAGGAGCAGCTGAACAACCTGCTTAATGCTGCACCGAACATCGCAACCGCAGCTGACAAGCTGGCATCTGCCAACCAGAAAGCCAACACACCACTACCCGCACCGCAATAACCACCTGAAGGGATGACATGAGCAGATTAATTCTGAGGCGTGCACGTGCCTTCAGGGCGGTATTCGGCACCACTGGCAAGCGCACCAAAGAGCAGGAGATTGTTCTCAAGGTGCTGGGTGACTTCTGCCGGGTGAATAAGTCCAGCGTGACGGTATCACCTATTCACCGGCAGGTAGACCCGCTGGCAACGTGCGTGGCTGAAGGCCGCCGCGAAGTGATGAGCCGCATCTCCCAATATCTTCAGCTCGATCAGGAAGAGCTGATCCGAATTATCAACGAGGCAGAGAAAACCGATGTTTAACATTCGTGACCTTATTCGCGCTTACATGAACGAAGCCGGTGAAGCCGATCAGTCTGGCGCAGGTGACATTCTTCAAGCGGGCACTGAAGGACAGGCACAATCAATCAGCACCAATCTGCTGGGCGGTGACGAACAGCAGCAGGCCGCAGAGCCATTCCTCTCAGCTCTACCTGCAGAGGGTGATGCAGAAGGCTGGGGCAACGTCTGGAACAAACTCGGGCGACCTGAGACGGCTGATGGCTATGAGCTGCCAGTGCCAGAAGGTGACAGCGGTGAGTTTGCCGGCGCGGCCAGCGGCAAGATGCATGAGCTTGGGCTCAGCAAGTCTCAGGCTCAGGGCATCGCTGAGTGGTACAACACCCAGCAGTCGCAAATGGTTGAACAGTTCAATCAGCAGCGTGAGCAACAGGCCACAGAGAATGTTGCTGCCATCCGCAAGGAGTGGGGCAATAACTTCGACACCAATGTTGCAGTAGCCAACAAGGCCATCTCTGCGTATCTGGCACCTGAAGCCATTCAGGCGCTGAAAGAGAGCGGGCTGGGTAGCAATCCTCACATCGTCAAAGCATTCCACAAAATCGGCCAGTCGCTTTCCGAGGCGAAGGTCATCAATGGCGAGCCGTCTCAGAGCGGACCCAAATCAACAGAAGACATCTTCTACGGAAGCAACTAAAGGAACCATAACCGATGGCTATTATTGGTAACACGGCCCTTACCCTGGCCGACTGGGCTAAGCGTCAGGACCCCGACCTGAAACAGGCTCGCATCATTGAGATGCTGAACCAGAAGAACCCTATCCTGCTGGATATGCCGTTCATCGAATCCAACGCGCCAACTCACCACCGCACCACCGTTCGCACCTCGCTGCCCGCCGCTCAGTGGCGCCGCATCAACAAGGGTGTGAGCAAAGGCAAGTCGACTACAGCGCAGGTCGATGAGGCTGTTGCGATCATGGAAACCTACTCTGAGGTCGACAAAGAGCTGGCTGACCTGAACGGCAACACCGGCGCATTCCGCCTGTCTGAAGCTCAGGCCTTCATTGAGGGCATGAATCAGCAGATGGCATCAACCCTGTTCTATGGCAACAAGGCGAACGACCCGGCTTCATTCGATGGCTTTGCGACTCGTTATAACGACAAAGACGCAGAGAATGGCAAGAACATCATCGACGCTGGCGGCACGGGTAGCAATCTGACCTCAATCTATATCGTGGGCTGGGGCGATCAGACAGTTCACGGACTGTATCCCAAAGGTTCTAAAGCCGGGCTCAGCCATACCGACAAAGGCCAGCAGACGCTTTTCGATGCGGATGGTAATCCGTACGAAGGCTATCGCGATCACTTCCAGTGGAAAACCGGCCTGGCTGTCCGGGACTGGCGCTACGTGGTGCGAATCGCGAATATCGACGTAACCAAAATGCTGGACGAAAAGGCCAACGGCAAGTTCGCGACAGACCTGGTGCGCCTGATGATTGCAGCAACGCACATCCTGCCAGACCGCAGCGCTCGCATGGGCATCTACATGAACCGCACACTGGGTGGCTTCTTTGACATGCAGGCGGTGGAGAAACCATCTCTGGGCTTGAACATCATCAAAGACACCGAAGGCCGACCATGGACTGATTTCCGTGGCATGCCGTTCCGCGAAACCGATGCCATTATCGATGGCGAAACTGCTGTAGCGTAAGGAGCTAAGCAATGGCAATTCTTGATAATGAGCTGACGTTCTCGAACGCTCAGGCGGTCACTGCGACCGCCGTATCAACCAACGTGGTTGACCTCGGTGTCGACCGCGATATCGGCATCGGTGAGCCGGTTTATCTGGCTGTGCAGGTTGGTGCGACATTCGCTGGCCTGACTTCACTCACCGTTACCCTCCAGACCAGCCCGGATAACAGCTCTTGGTCAACCCTGTATCAGTCTGCTGCTATTCCAGTAGCTGACCTGACGGCAGGCGCACAGCCAGTACGTGTTGTTGTTCCGTCACGCACTGAGCGCTATCTGCGAGTCAACTACACCGTAGCGGGTACCGGCACCGCAGGAACCGTTACAGCATCACTGCTGCTCGGCCCGGATGGCTATCGCGCCTACCCGGCTGGCTCACCAACGCCTGACTTCTCAGCGGTCACTAACGTTTCTGTTACTGGCGTAAGCGTCAGCCCGACTACGGCAAGCGTGGCTGTAGGTGCGAACGTGACCCTGACCGCCAGCGTTTCGCCTTCTGACGCGAGCAACCCGGCGATTTCTGCAACCTCATCTAACACAGCAGTGGCAACCGTGACTCGTTCCGGCAATACCATCACGGTGAAAGGTGTTGCTGCAGGCACGGCGACCATCACCGTCACCACCGCAGACGGCGGCCACACGGCGACCAGCACCATCACAGTTACCGCAGCCTAACTCTGATGTATCAGATACAGCCCTCTCCGGAGGGCTTTTTTAATGGTGAGATATGACTACCAAGATAATCGTCATAAACCGCGCTTTAGTGAAACTGGGCGAAGAGCGCCTGATGAGCGAGACGGACAACAATAAAGCTTCCAGAACGATCGAGGCGATTTATGACGGTTTGCTTGAAAGCCTTCTGCGTGACTATCGCTGGGCGTTCTCCATCAGGCGGGCAAAGCTTGCGGCCCTGAGTGAGTCGCCAGCTTATGGATACTCACACCAGTATCAACTTCCTTCTGATTTCCTCCGGATGGATGAGGTGCTGAACAACTGGTCGATGAACCCGCTGTCAGGCGCTATTGACCAGCTTCGTAATTCACCATGGCAGATTGAAGGCCGGAAGATACTTACCGACATCGAGGCCCCGCTGCACCTCCGCTACGGCGCTAAAGTCACAGACCCGTCGCAGTGGGATAGCTCATTCGCTGAAGCGTTTGCCTGTTTGCTTGCTTATGAGATGTGCGAATCCATCACGCAGTCCTCAACCAAAAAGCAGGCGGCCGGACAGGACTTCGAAACGGCGATCAAGGCAGCACGCGCTGCCAGCGCTATTGAGCGCCCCCGCATTAAGCAGCAGGAAACATCCTGGTTAACATCGAGGTTATAAATGCCATCAGCTTCCCCATCACTCAATAGCTTTAATGCCGGCGAGTTCTCCCCGCTGATGATGGGGCAGACCAACTTTGAAAAGTGGTCATCCGGCGTTAAGTCGATGCTGAATTTCATCCCCCGCTCTCAGGGACCTGCAGAGCGCCGCGGCGGCACCTACTTCGTTTCTGAAGTGAAAGGATCAAACCAGCGAGTCTGGCTGGCTAAGTTCGAGTTCAACACTACGCAGGCTTTCATCCTGGAGTTCGGACCGCAGTACATCAGGTTTTATTCTGACCATGGCGTTGCATTAAATGCATCCGGGGAAACGCTTGAAGTTGCCACTCCATTCACGGCTGATGAGCTGACCAATAGTGATGGCGGGTTTGGCCTGTCAATGGTGCAGAGCGGGGATGTCATCTACATCTGCACGCACACCGGCAACCTACCGCCGTATAAGCTGTCGCGGGAGTCAAACACCAACTGGACGATTGATTCCTTCGATTACGCCGGAGCGCATGGGCCGTTTCGGGATATCAACTCAGATCGCACCATTACAGTACACACAGACCAATTCCGTATCTGGTCAGCCAATGGGGCAACTCGCCCGGACGGGACGCCTACCACGACCACTCAATGCACCATCACTGCCAACTCGGGCATTTTCGATGCGGCACATGTGGGCGGCTTATTCTACATAGAGTCGAGCACTGATGCCGTTACGGATGGCACTGGTAAAGGTGGCTATATACCGGCATGGGAAGCAGGAACAACATCAACATTTGCCGTAGGCATGTTTTGCAGAAGTGATGGCAAATACTACGAAGACCTGGACGGTTCGCAGACTGGCGCAACTCAGCCAACGTGGACGGCAGGCGCTCATCGTGACGGGCCATCAAACGCATCACTCTGGCGGTATTCGAATGGCGGCTGGGGAATTATTCAGATTACCTCTGTCGTCAGCAGCACACAGGCTGTTGGCAAAATCCTGACAGAGCTTCCTCCGAGCGTTCGTGAGTCAACCGGCAATACATATAAATGGGCATTTGGTGAGTGGTCTCCCAAATACGGCTTCCCAACAAAGGTTGCTTTCTATAAGAACCGCCTCCTGTTCGCGGCCCGTGGCAAGCTGTGGTTCTCCGTAGCTTCCGACTATGAGAACTTCACCACCATGACGAATGGGTATGAGGTTCAGTCTGACGATGCAATTAACGTTCAGATTGAAGCCGATTCAACCAACACCATTCAATGGCTGGCACCCGGTTCATCTCTGTTGGTTGGAACTGCGGGCGGCGAGCACACATGCTCACCATCAACCACAACGGCTGCATTCGGTCCTGACAATATTCAGATAACCAAAGAGTCATCTTATGGCTCGAAGGGCGTCAACGCAGTGCAGGTTGGCGCTACGTCGATGTTTGTTCAGCGCGCCGGATGCAAAGTCAGGGCAGTCCTGTCTGACTTAGAGAGCGGCTCATACAGCACCAGCGACGTGACGATCCTTGCGGAGCACATAACCCGTGCGGGCATTATTGATATGGCCTGGCAGCAGGAGCCGGACTATGTGCTTTGGGTCGTGCTCGCTGATGGCTCGCTGGTCGCAATGACCTACAACGATGAGCAGAAAGTTACCGCGTGGCATCGTCATGATTTGAATGGCGATGTGGAGGCTGTCTCCTGTATCCCAGACCCTGACGGTATCAGGGATGACTTGTGGGTCGTGGTGAAGCGAAACATCAACGGCGTGACGAAACGCTATGTCGAGTACCTGAGGGCGGCCTGGGACGCCTCTACTGAATCGCTATCAGAAGCGTTCTATGTTGACTGCGGCCTTAGTTATCGTGGCGAGCCAACCAAAAGCATCTCAGGCCTGTCGCATCTTGAAGGTGAAAAAGTATCAGTGGTCACTGACGGGGCGGTCCATACAGAGGTCGTTGTGAGCGGTGGTAGCATCTCCCTTGAGACATCGGCATCAGTCGTTCACGTAGGCCTGCCATACCGATCTGAACTTGTCACCCTGCCACTGGAGGCGGGCGGAACGGCCGGCACCTCGCAGGGTAAAACCAAACGCATCAGCAAGCTGACACTCAGATTCGTTAATACGCTGGGTGGAAAGTCAGGCCAGTTGGGCGGCAAATATCTGGACACCATAGAGAGCCGTGACTACTCAGACCTCATGGATAACCCGCCCGCAGCCTTTACTGATGACCGGGATATCGATTTCGCCGGAGGTTATGACACTCAGGGGTGCATCAGGGTGGTTCAGGACCAGCCCTTGCCGATGACACTGGTTGCGATTTATCCCCGCTCATGGACAACTGGCGAATGAAAATAATCCCGTTTGAACCTCAGCATCTCCTGGAAATTGTTCCGCAGAAAAGCCAGTCGTCACTGGAGAGAACGCCAGAGCGTGCGCAGCAGTTGGCCGGCTACCACAGCTTTACAGGCGTGATTGATGATCGCGTTGTCGCTATCGGTGGGCTGGTTGAACTTAACCCCATCCGGGCATATCTGTACCTGATTGTCACGGAAGACATCCCCCATCAGTGGACTCAGTTATACCGGGCGGCACGGCGACTTATTGCTGCGGGTCTGAATGACTATGTCAGGCTAGAAACCATGTCCTCCTTTCCGGAGGCTGAAAGGTGGCTTGAGTTGATCGGTTTTGAGTATGAGGGAACCATGCGCCGCGCAGGGCCAGATGGTGAGGACGCCAAAATGTACAGCATAGTGAGGTCTGGCGATGCAATTTACACAGGCAGTAAATAACAACCCAGCCGCATGGTCATCCGTTGCTTCATCCGGCCTGAACAGTGTGAGCACGATGGCTCAGGGCTACACGGCATCACGCAACAGCAACTACAACGCGTCACTGCTTGATCAGCAGGCGCGTACTGTTGCACTACAGACCGGCTCACAAACTGCGCAGATTCGCAGGCAGAGGAGCCAGGCTCTTGCGGGTCAGTCCGCTGCGTTTGCTGATAACGGTACCGGGAGCGGCGGGAGCAACGCACTCATTCAGCGCTCAACTGCTATCGACACGGAAATGGACGCGGCAACTGCTGACTATAACGGCAGAATGCAGATGGCTGAGCTGCAGAATCAGGCGGCAGCACAGCGGGCTCAGGCAAAAGCACAGCGTCCCGGTCTGGTCAGTCTGCTGGGTGGCATCAGTGGCGCGGCAGGAAGTTACTACAGCACTTCGGCAATGACAAAACGGTAGGTTAATAATGGCAAGAATTCCGGTATACGATCGTCAGGTAGGGTTACGCGCTGGCGGCCCATCTCCGGTTAACCTGCCGTCGCAGTCAACTGATACTCAGATGCTCCAGCAGGGCGTCAACTCCTTTGCCGACGCGGCTGTCAGACTGCAGCAACAGCAGAACTCAGTTCGCGGCACGCAGTACATGACTGACTTTGTTAACTCTCAGTCATCACTCGGCAAGGCGCTGAATGACGCACAGCAGCAATCAAAAGACGGCATCGACTACATCCCGGCTGCACAGCAGCTGATTAAGCAACACCAGGAAGATTTCTTCTCCCAGCACCCCGGCATGAGCGACACCGAAAAGCAGGACTACACCCTTCGCTGGGCGCAGTCACGCGGCCAGCTTGAGAATCAGGCGATCAACTGGGGGCAGAATCAGGCCAAGCAGATTTCAGTCGCTAATCTGAATGACAGCGCGGCTGCGGTTGGGAATGCGATTCTGCAGGACCCTAACACAGCCAAAGCGCTTGCCGTTGCTCACCTGCAGGCGATTGACCAGAGCGATCTGGACCCGGCAACGAAGGCTGAGATTGCCAGTCGCTCCCGAAACATGTGGGCACTGTCTGCAGCGCAGTACGGCATCCAGAAAGATGCTCAGCATGTAATCGACCAGCACGGTGCATTTCAGGCAGCCCAGACCATTGGTGCCGGAGATGGCACATCAATGCCATCAGGCTCGCCTTCCACTTTGGCTACCCGAAATAACAACCCGCTGAATATCCGCTTCAGCAATACGAATAACTGGGCGGGAAAGGGCGGCGATAACGGCACTGGCTTTGAGCAGTTTGACACGCCTGACCACGGATTCCGTGCGGGACTAAAGCTGATGCGTAACCACATCAACAATGGCAGCGATACCCTCTCCAGTTTAATCAGTAAGTGGGCTCCGGCAGGAGACAACAACAACCCTGTCCAGTATGCGCAGTCAGTGAGCCAGCAAACCGGCATTCCTGTCGACGCAAAACTTAACCCTAATGACCCGCAGCAAATGACGGCTGTCGCCAAAGCAATGGCGCGGCAGGAAGGATATGGCGCTCCGGTGAGCGACTCTCAACTGAGCCGGGCATGGTCATCACAGAGCGATCCGAATCAGCTTGCCCCTGGCGTTCCATGGGGCCAGCTAACCCCTCAGCAGACAAATGGGATCATTAATCAGGCGCAGGCAAAGGTTGATCAGCAGAATACGCAGCGCCGCCTGCTGATGCAGGACCAGATGCGCAACGACACAGCCCTGATTGAGTCTGGCAATCCGGTCGCGAACCCGATTAGCCGCGAGCAGTGGATGAGCACAGCGCCGCATGACGCCACACCTGAGCAACTGACTATTTTGGATAGGCAGTTCCAGCAGTACGCACTGCTTAATCAGCTGCAGCCCATCTACTCCGACATCAATACGAAGTCGGCGGGTGAGGGGCTGGCGTCAGTGCAAAGCATCAGGCCAACTGGAAGCGAGGACGATTTTGCTTTCCGCCAGCAGCGTTACCAGCAGGCTATCCAGAAATATCAGCAAGTAATCGGCGCTCGTGAAAAAGATCCGGGCGGCTGGCTGGCCCAGAACTCCCCTGAAGTGAAGGCAGCTTACCAGACCTACCAGCAGGATCCGTCTCAGGGTGTGTTGCTGGCTCAGGCTATTCTGGTGGACAAGTCACGGCTGGGAATAAAGAGCAAGGACGTTCTTCCGGATGCGCTGGCTGATGGCATTCTGCAGCAGATTGACACCAGCAAGGAGCAGAGCGTGGCCGCGATTCAGAATATCGCCGGTCAGTTCGGCCCTTATGCAGATCAGGTTATGCAGCAGGTGCAGAAGAAAGCAGGTCCCGTTCTGCAGGTTGTCATGGCAACGGATAATCCGCGATCGGCAAACACGCTGTGGCAAAACCGCAATGTTAAAACTGGCGATATCAAAGACGCCATCAACACGGATAACAAGGGCGCATCTGACTCTGCAGACAGTGAGTGGGCCAGACAGTCAAAGGACTTTGCAACCACGATGGTTAATCAGCCTGGTGGCGTTGGCGCCTGGAATAACTTCAACGAGCAGGGCCGCCGTCTGACTTACCTCAATATTCAGAAGGGTATGAGCCCGGGCGATGCAGCAAAGCAGGCCTATCAGGATGTTCTCGGTTCTCAGTATCAGACGCAGGGCTCATGGCGCCTGCCGGTTAAGTACGGACTGGATTTGAGTGATGTACGAGATGGCGCAAATCATTATCTGGAAAACCTGAAGGCAGACCAGATTATGCCTTTGCAGGGTGACCCGCGACTGGGTGATGAGATCAACCGGCAGCAAAGTCTGTCGCGCATTCGTGATAACGCCGAGTGGGTTACAAATGCAGACGAGTCCGGCCTGCTTTTAACCCTGAATGGACTTGTTGTGAATGGCAGTAATGGCGCGCCTATCACTGCGAGCTTCGATGACCTCTCTAAAGCGGGCCAGCAGAATCGCGGATTGCTCAACAGCATCGGCAAGTTCTTCTCATCGCCAACCAAGTTTGACGCGGAAAAAGGCGGCATGACGCCGGAGCGCGCATTGTTCGGTGATAACTTTCAGCAAGGGGTACAGCGTTGACGATTTACACACAAGACCCGGGTCAGGGTATTAACCAGCCAATCGGCAATGCCGCGTCAGGTCTTGGTGAATCGCTTGCTGCTACTTTCGAGCAGGGGTTTGATGAGGGGCCGTTTAACTCGGCATTACGTCTGAACCGCGCTTACGGGCAGTTGAATGATTCCTCATCTGCAGTGGTTCCTAAGGCTCAGGCTGACGCGACGCTGAAGCAGTACGGTGTCAAAAGTATCAACATCCCGGATGAGGGAGTTACCCAGACATATCTTGATAATGTGGTATCGAACAGAAAGGACGCGCTGGCGAAGCAGCAGATCGCCGCTGCAGCTCCATCTGGCTTTGTTGCCACGCCTCTTAACGTGATGGCAAACCTCGCTGGCGCAATGGCAGACCCGGGCAACCTTGCTTTGGCTCTGGTGCCGTTCGCTGGCGAGGCGCGCGCAGCGACATTGCTTGGGCGTGCCGGAGAGAGATTTCTGCAGGGCGCAGCAATGGGCGGCCTCCAGACCGGCGCAACTCTTCCGACCATGGCAATGGCATCGGCGGCGGAGGGTGATGATTTCACGCTGGGAAGCGCTATGGAGAACCTTTTCTATGGCACGGTCGGCGGCGGCTTGCTTCATGCCGGTGGAGGAGTAATTGCCGATTTGGTTAGGGGGCGCAGGCCCACTGTCACCAGTGAGTCGCCACTTGAGACAACAGCGCGTGTTGAGCCTGTTTCTGAGCCGTTATCGCCGAGCCGCGTATCAGCAGGTGAGCCTGATAATGCATCGCCTTTACTTGACCAGACCATTTCGCGTGAGGCTGACAATTACGCCTACAGTCGCGCATATGATGACGTAATCCCTGAGTATCAGCAGTCGCTTCAGAACCTGCAGCAGGGCCGAATCGATAACGTAGCTGACCTGCGGGCGGAGATAGCCGCAAATGAGCATGCAGCCAGTCGGCTGGATGCAACACTTAAATCGCGGACTGAGCAATATCAGCAACAGCGTATTAAGTATCGTGATGCACGTCAGCGAGCGCTGGCCGATATTGAAAGTGAAAAGCAGGCTCTCTCTTCACGTAACGACGATATAAATCAGGCTCTGGAAGGTAATGCCGCGGCAGAGAAAGCCTCAGGTGAGCTGAGTGCAATCGGTCGCGGAGAAATCCCTGTCGGACTGGCAGGAAGAATCAGCGATCGTGCCGGTCAGATAAAGTCCGGGCTGCAGCGCACCTCTCTTGCCGAGGGAGTACGAACAGCCGCGCAGAGAATCGACGACGCCCACTGGACTCAGCGGCAGAATGCTTTTAGAGCAGGACTGTCGCACATGATGCAGGGTAAAGCGCCAGACGTTGAGCCTTTCTTCGATATGACCGCGCCCGAACTGCGGGAGCCATCTATCGAGCAAATCAGAAAGGGACCGCGCAGCGACACCGAGCCATCTACAGTGAACGCCAGCAGGGATGCAGAAGCAGACTACCAGCGAGCAAGTCGTGATGATGCTGACCTGCTGAATGCTCAGGAAGATTTTGAATCTGAACTGGCGCTGGCTAAAAGCCGTGTCGATGAGCTGGACTCACCGGAACTGCGTGAGGCGTTGGGTGAAATTCAGAAGCAGGTCAGTGACGAAAGTCTGGTTAAAGGGTATCAGGAATATGCAGCCTGTATGCTCAGGAGAATGTAATGGCTAATCAGTTTCTGACGCAGTGCGAGCAAGCAGTCAACAAGGCAGCCGGACGTGAACTGTCTGAGAAGGAGATGGAAACGCTGGTGCGCGACATGGAAAATACCGTGAAGCGTATCCGGGCTGAGAATGAAGGGATTTCACTGCAGGATGCGGCGCTACGCGCAGCGGAAGAGTTAGGTAATCAGGAAAAGCTGGCAAACGTCATTGAGGCGCGTAACAAGGCAATCAATACCCGGGTGGCAGCTGAGCGACTGGCATTCCTGCGAGACAGCTTCCCGGATCGGCCAGACATTGGGCTGTCAGCTATTCTTGTTGGTCGCAACGAGGCTCGAACCGGTAGCCGTTCATCTGCTTCATCAGAGCAGTTTCAGTTGCGCTCCAAATACCTTTCAGGCCTGAATCATGACCTGGAACAGGCTGATGTACTGAAGTTCCTTGCGGCCGGCACAAATGATGCTGAGGTCGCTGATGCAATGTGGCGACTGGGTAAGGGTGAGTCGACCAGTGGCCTGCGGCCTGAGTCAGTGAAAATTGCGGAGATTATCACCAAGTGGCAGGAAGCAGCTCGCATTGACGCGAACAAGGCTGGCGCATGGATTCGTAAAATGCCTGGCTACATTGCCCGTCAGGGGCATGACATGATGAAAATCCGTGCCGCGGGCTTTGATGCGTGGAAGCAGTCAATCCTGCCGCGGCTGGACAATGCCACTTTTGAGGGGGTGACTGACACTGACGCCTTCCTGCGGAGTGTTTATGATGGCCTCGCATCTGGTGTCCATTTGTCCTCCGAAAAGCCTGACTGGATGAAAGGCTTCAAAGGCTCGCAGAACGTTGCACGCCGTGCCAGTCAGGAGCGCGTGCTGCATTTTAAAGATGGCATTGCATGGCACGAGTACAACCAGCAGTACGGCGTTGGCAGCCTGCGTGAGGCCATCTTTGGCGGACTTGAGTCGTCAGCCCGTAATACTGGCCTGATGCGCGTTCTGGGTACAAACCCGGAGAACATGCTTAACTATCTGGCCGACACAGTTTCTAACGATCTGCGCGGCAATGAAAAAGGTCTGCGTGCTTTCACAGATGCGCGCCGTAGTCAGATAAAAAGCCAGATGGCAGAGGTAACCGGCGCAACAAACATCCCAGGCTCAACTGCGCTTGCCCGCTTTGGCTCAACCACCCGCGCCGTGGATTCAATGATTAAGCTTGGCGGCGCGCTGATTTCATCCTTCAACGACCTTGCCAGTAACGCGCTGGAACTCCGCTATCAGGGGAAGAGTTTCCCGCAGGCGCTGACTGAGTCTATTCACGGGAGGCTCAAGCGATACTCTGCACCTGAGCAGAAGCAGATTCTCAGCTCACTTGGCGTTTACGCCGACTCAATGCGTGATGAAATCCTGCAGCGCTTCTCAGGCGACGTTACTCTTCCCGGCAAGGTTTCCCGCCTACAGCGCCAGTTCTTCAAGCTCAACGGCCTTAACTGGTGGACAGATGCTTCACGTAACACGACGGCCACGATGATTTCTCACTGGCTGGCTGACAACGCCGGTTCCGTACACGCATCGCTGAACGGCGATTTAAAGCGCGCCCTTGACCTGCACGGCATTGGTGAGGCTGAGTGGAACATCTATCGCCAGATGGATTTGAAAGGCTCTAAAGGCCGCAAATTCATGACGCCTGACGGAATTGATTCAATCCCCGACGACGTCATCGCGAAGTATGTTTCCGATCGCAATGTTAACGTGAACGAGAAAAGCCTTCAGGCAGGCCGGGAGCAACTGGCTGATAAGTTACGTGGATATGTGCTCGATCGCGTCATGGTGGCAATGACAGAGCCTACGGCACGAACCCGCGCACTGATGAAGCAGGGGACGCAACCGGGAACGGTAGAAGGTGAACTGCTTCGCTTTATCGGACAGTACAAATCCTTTACCGCATCTTTCATGCAGCAGGCGCTGGGTCGTGAAGTGTTTGGTCGCGGCTACACACCTGCACCACTGGGTCAGGGGCGATGGAGTAGCGTGCAGAACGCACTGTTTAAAAGCGGGAAGGGTGAGATGGTTGGGCTGGCTCAGCTTTTCCTGTGGATGACCACGTTCGGATATCTATCCATGCAGACCAAGCTGATGCTGAAGGGGCAAACTCCACGACCGGCAGATAGCAAAACATTGCTGGCAGCAGCGGCGCAGGGTGGCGGGCTGGGGATATTCGGAGACTCCCTTTTCGGTGAAGCAAACCGATTTGGTAATGGTCCGGTAACCTCTCTGGCAGGTCCAGTCGCGGGCAACCTTGACGAGATCGTGACGCTTTTTCAGAAAGCCAGAGCAGGTGATGCCAAGGCGGGGGATGCCTTCAGGTTCACAGTAGACCACACGCCGTTCATAAACCTTTTCTGGGCGCGCCCCGTCATGAACTATCTCATCCTGAATCAGCTACAGGAGTCTTTATCTCCCGGCTCCTTGCATCGCTATGAGCAGAACATCAGGAAGAATCAGGGTAACGATTTTCTGGTTCCGCCTTCGCAATTCATGCTCGGCCGATAAGCTTTTTAAATGCGCTACCTATCCACACCACAAAAGCCATTGAGTAATAAGCCCATGCGAACATTAGCACCATAGCAGGGCCTACCAGAAACCCCCACCAGTCCAAATAAGGGATTGAGATAAGAGATAGCACTACCGCCGTAATGGCAGTCGTTTCAATATCGCTTGTCTGAATGTTTCGCATCAAACCTCTTACCGCAGGATTTCCCCTGTGGAGATTACACACGCCCGGAGAAAGGCAGATGACAGTCTCATCCACCCAAAGTTACGTGGAGTATAACGCTGACGGGGTCACGACTACATTCACCATTCCCTTTTATTTCCTGCTGAACAGCGACATCTCTGTGATGGTGGCTGATGAATCAGGAAAAATCAGTGAGCCGGTAAATGGAACTGACTACACCGTAACAGGCGCGGGAAACAGCAGTGGTGGCTTAATCGCTTTTAACAGCGCTTATTCCTCCGGCAATTCGGTCCTTATTTACCGAGCGCCCCCACTAACTCAGGAAACTAAGTATTACGAGAACGGCAAGTTCCCGGCCTCTTCTCATGAGGCTGCGCTGGATAAGCTGACGATGCTGATTCAGGAATATGGGTGGCACTTCGACTCGTTAACCCTGAGAAAGCCCAGCTTCTTTGCAGGTTATTACGATGCGCTTAATAACCGCATCAGCAATCTTGCCGATCCAGTCGCTGCTACTGATGCAGTGCCAAAGCATTACGTTGATGAATCTGTCTCGGATTTCAAGCAGTACGTAGACGATGAAGTGTCCGCCGAGGCTGCTCAAAGGGCGGCGGCTGACATGGCCGAATCAAATGCGCGTGCGGCAGCCGACGCCAATATTCAGGAGCAGTTGACCGGCAACGTCCCGCTTGAGGCAAGCGCATTCTCGGTTATCTCCTGGCATAAGCAAACGGTAGATAACAGCGTCACCATCCCCGAAAGCATGAATGCATGGTCATTTGGGCCGGAAGTCACTATCAGCCCCGGACAGCAAGTCACTATCCCCCAGAGCAGCTACTGGACGATCGCAAGTGGTCAGCAGGTGAGTAGCTCAGGCGCAAACGTCGATTACGGCGAACTCTAAGGAAACCACATGGCAGCATCATTGCAGTTAAAAGGCGGCACTGCCGCAAAGGTCGCCGCATACACACCACTGGCGCGCGAAGTTGTGATCGACAATGACAACTGGCGGCTGGTTATCGGCGACGGCACCACGGCAGGCGGCAAGGCGCTTACCGTGGCATCTGCAGCAACCTGGACAACAGGACGCACCTTCAACTTCACTGGAGATGTTACTGGTTCGAAAACCGGTGTAGATGGCTCTGCTAACGTGTCAATTGCACTGACTCTGGGTGCCGTCGACCTCGGTACGCTGGCGTAAGGGGAAATAATGGCAACCTCTATTCAGGTAAAGCGCGGCACCACCGCGAAAGTAGCTGCTTATACGCCGCTTGAGGGAGAGCTGGTTCTCGACCTAACAACCAAAAAGCTCTATGCAGGTGATGGCACAACAGCTGGCGGTAATCAGATTTTTGGCAGTAGAAAAGGGGTGACAGATGGTAGCAGCGCAACCGCTGGGGAAATAGGCGAGGCCTTACAAAACACCACGCTAACTACAAGCATGGTTAGCTCGACCGCTGTAAACCTCTCAACAATATCACTCACCCCGGGGGAATGGGATGTTTTTGGCGTAGTGAGCATCAGACCAAATAGCGCCACCTTAGCTCAGATAATTGCAGGCTTGAGCACTTCAAGCGCGGCCTCTCCAGTATTTCCAAATCGCACAGTAGTTAGCAGTTCAGCGACGCTGGTACAGGAGTTCAATACCCCAATCGTCCGCTACAACGTTACAACTTCAACAACCATATATCTGGTAGCTTCAGCTGGGTTCTCAAGCGGCACGGTTACTGGTGATGGCTATCTAAAAGCGCGACGAGTTCGCTAAATAATTTTATAGGCAAAATATGAGCAAGTTACGTGTAGACCAGTTATCACCGACCAACGACAGCATGGTCATCGATGTCTCCGATCTGCTTTCAAAAGGTAACGTTGATGCTTCGCTTATTCCAGCTAAAAGTGCAGTGGCAAACGCAATCGAAAGAACAATTCTGGAGCGGCTTGACGATGCGCTGAGTGTCAAAGACTTTGGTGCCGAAGGCGACGGCGTTACTGATGATACTCTGGCATTCAAACGAGCAATTGAGTATACCAGCAAGAATGGAAGAAGCTGTTTTGTTCCTGATGGGAAATACATGGTTGACCAGGTAGTAATCCTTCCCCACACACGGCTCTTTGGTAATGGAAGAAGTTCCCGTATTGTTCGCAGGTCCGTCAACGGTCTTGACCTGCTGTATGGGGTTAACTCAAACACTTTATGGGATAGCACCGATCCGGATGTTACTGACTTTGCCCATGATGTGGAGATACACAGTTTGCTGCTTGATGGCGGGGTAGATGGCGCACAGGTGCCCTTCGCGACAGGAAAGAGCGGTTCAGGGGTCGCCATTTGGGGGCACGATATTCGGCTATATAATCTGGATATCTTCAACTGCGCTGAGCATGGAATGCGGACGCAGGGAACAGACACCAATGTTGACTTTACGAATACCTGGCAGGAATCCAGCTTTTATAGTTTACGCATTCGAAACTGCGGAGCTCACGGATGGATGTTCTTTGGGCCCCATGATTCGAAGTGTACTGATATAAGCATTATCAATGCCAGCCAGCGCGGCGACAATCTCTACGACGGAATGATAACTGGCGATAAGGGGACAGGGGATTTTTCAGGAATTCACATCAGTGTGAGCGGGAATAATACAAACAACTATGAAAGCCTCAGATCTCGTTACTCATTAAACCTGAACACTTCATGTCGTTTCGGTGGCGGGTCATCTTTCGAAGGCTCACGAATCCCTGTGCGCATGGCGGGTAGCGAGTCTCAGTTTGACGCAAGCTGCCTGTATTATGCGTCATGGGGAATTGGCAATGACTGTATTGCCATTAAAATGGAAGGATCTTGTCGCCTGAACCAAGTACGAGGGCGCATCATAGGGAGTAGTGTATTCAGGCCTGGAACTAACCAATTCGGCGTTGCTTTTGGTTACGCGTCAGGCGATTCAGTTAATAACAACACCATTGACCTTCAGGTGGATGGTTGCAACATCCCGATTAGTTTTGGATCAAGCACCACGACACCGGATGGTGATAAGGGCGGAAATACAATCCGCATAAAATCCTATTATGGTGGAAATAAAACCCCAATGGGAACCTACGGTGTGCCCTACACCGAGGCTGGCACAACAATCGATTTTGAAATGACAGGGAGTGCGACACTCTATCAAAGGTCAACCACTCAGATCTTCAGCTCAGGAATGACTGCTGGTTCGGAGGTAACCTGGACGTTCAAGTATCCATTCCCTTCGGCTCCAGCAATCGTACTGGGCATCCTTCTTCCACTGGCTACACCGACTGGTGGCGTATGGGTTAAGGAGATAACCAACAAATACGCTAAGTTCTACAATGGCTCTGGGGTTGGAGTTACTTTGAACGCTACAGCGGAACGGGCAAGTATAGGTTGAATGGAAGCTAAGACAAAGGGGGCAGTCGCCCCCTCCTGAAAACTTAAAACCAGGTTACAGACTTCATCATTGCAGGTCCCGTGCTAATGGCTATGCAGTTACTTTTACAGTCATCTTTACCAAGGATTGTTGGCTTATAGGGTATTTCATAAGAAAAGCCCTTTGTCCCTTTTAAGTAAAGAGCCATTCCCCACGGAGCCCATTCATTTGCCAGAGATATGTTCCCAAACTCATCAGTGCGCTGAACAGTAGAGAATGCATTATAAGTCGGATCTTTCAGGTCAATCATGATTTTACCTGAGTATTGTTTCCCAACCTTATTAGATAATTCAGCAGCCAATGATTGCAACTCTGAACGCTGAGGGATGACAAATCCACGGACGATATTGAATGAGCAACTTGTCACCATCATCGCAACCAAAGTAAGCATTACGGTTGGGCTGGATTTAAGGAATCTGTCATTTAGATAGAAAATCCCACACAGGAAAAGTGATGTGATTACTATCGATAAGCCAGTAAGCGTTCTCCAGGTTGCCCATGACTCACTGACAATCAAGCTAAGACTGAAGCTGCCAACAGCAAAAGCTGCCGCAAGAAGCACCTTAAACTTGCCGCACTCGATTTTGTATATATAAAATAGCCCAGCCACCGTCAACATTGTACTAGCAATCAAATATGTTATTGATAATGTGATATCATAATTTGACACTGCTATTCTCAATGGCTCTGACAAAAACCATTTTATCTTTCCTACTACATCATTAGTGATCGCCGCCCTCTGAAATGTCTCACCATACATCAACTGTGGTATCACCTTCGTCATTATTGCACTGCTGACAACTCCTGAAGCAGCCAAGAAAAACGGAGGGATGATATTCCTTAATTTTACCGCAGTATCCGAAAGGCACAGATGCAAGAATGCAAATGATAATACTGCCATTCCAGCTGGCTGATAAATAGCGAAGGACGAAGAGATCAACAAAAATGACAGAAAAAATTTGGCGTATCGGTTAATTTTATGAGAAATAAGGACGTCGTAAGATGCCAGAGATAGCCATGTTGCTAAAATGTAAACACTACATGTAGCCCATGAAGTGTAGACCTGAAACGTTGGAATTACGCATAATGACACAGAGAGTAGAGCTCTCTTAAAGTCGTCGCTAAGAGTGGCGCATCGCTTCATGAAAATGAAAAGATGAACTGCGAGGCCGGCCGCGCATAGGGCTGAGAATAGCCGAAGGTAAGCCAGTTCAGGCAGGCTAACTTGAGCTTTGTATGCCATTAGTCTGAGGATGCCGAACAAAGGCCTTCCTGACATTACGTCCCACCTGAAAGTGTCACAGAATCCGGCCAGAACCTGCCCGATCAGTGCGTAATCATCATTGAAAGCATAATCCAACAGATAAGCAGGGGCATACGCAAGCATCACAGAGAAGAATATAATGGCTTTTATGTTATACGACCTGGTGACGACATCCTTCATTATTTCCTCCTGTTCTTTATTATGTATCGAGGCCTTTGCTTAACTTCGATATATATTCTTCCAATATACTCACCAAGTACGCCGACACCTATCAACTGAACCCCACCCAAAAACAGAATTGATACCAAAATTGATGGATAGCCTGCGACGGGGTTCCCCCAAATCATCTTATCGATAATCATCCAGATGCCATATAGAAATGACATGCCAGCTACTACAAAGCCAATGTATGTCCACATCCGTAATGGGAATGTTGAGAATGAGGTTATTCCTTCAAGGGCCAGGTTCCAAAGCTTCCAACCATTGAACTTTGTTTTACCGGCAACGCGGTCAGCACGAACATACTCTACAACTTCGGTTCTTCCTCCAACCCAGCTCAGAACGCCTTTCATAAAGAGATTTCGCTCTTGAAGCAGCTTGATGTTTTCAACCACTTCACGAGACATTAATCTGAAGTCTCCTACATTCTCCTCAATTTTAGGAGAGCTTATTTTATTATGAAGTTTATAAAATAACTCTGCCGTTAACCTTTTCATGTGACTGTCTGAGCTTCTGTCTATGCGCTTGGCAAGGACGACATCTGCTCCTGACTCCCATTTCTGAATTAAATTAGGGATTACATGTATCGGGTCCTGCAGATCTACATCAATAGGGATTATTACATCACCCGTAGCGCACTCAAGGCCGGCGAATAGTGCAGGCTCTTTTCCGAAATTTCGGGTAAATGATATGTGTTTAATCAGGCTGTCGCCAGACTCAATCTCTGTGATGACAGACTCTGTCCTGTCTTTGCTACCGTCATTAATGAACACTATCTCAACATCGTGGCCGGATAAGGGTGTAAATCCTCTGACCTCTCTATAAAATAGAGGGATCGCTTCCTCCTCGTTAAAAACTGGGACTATAAGTGATATCTTCATTATCTATCCTTGAAAACAATAAACTTAGAGTAGAGGAAGCCGCACACAAGACTCATGGCCGAAAAAACAACAAGTGTTACGATAGGATTAGCATGAGATTTGTCAGCGTAAAAACCTACAGCGCTCGCCATGGCTCCCATAAAAAAGAGATATAACAGGTATCGAACTGTTGTTATCTCTGCCGAGAAGGTCCATTTAGCGTTAGCGAAAAACGAGAACGTCACAGCAAAACAAAATGCCGCAAAGTTTGAAAGAGATTGCGTCTGCCCTTGTGTATACAGGACGGTGAACACGATCCAGTGTATAAGCGTATTGATGACGCCTACTGAAGCGTAGCGAGCGAAAACCTTCACCATTAGGAATTTCCCCATTTTTAGATTGGCCTGGATCTTGTCATCTGGCCGACCTGAAGGCAAGTATTTGTAAGGAATCGTAATGCATAAAAAAGCCCCGGCGACGGGGCAGTGACGTTCCGCGCCGATCTGAGCGGGCTACGGGGTGGGTAACTGCAGTGTAAATGCTATGGGACATACATGGGACAAAAAATTGCCGCAATCTTTACCATCTCTTCGCTACAAGGTTGGCAAGTGATTGCGGCAATGCTCTGTTGGCGCGGGCTTTAGATGTGATCTTCGCTCGCTCTATTTTTCCTACCACTGCATTATGAATATGCAGGTTTAACCTTCCAGCAACCGGCACGGCGTAACAGACATCCCAATGAAAAAATTATGGTTATTGGCAGCCGTGCTGCTGCTCACCGCCTGCGCAACCAAGCAGTATCCTCAAGCACCAGCCGTAACGGATGAAGAGGCGGTAACGCTCAACTGTCAGGCCCTGGAACAGGAAATTGTCAAAACACGTCACATCCAGCAGGAAATCACAGAAACTGGCAGCTTTGACTATCGCACCGTACTGGGCTTTATGGGCGACCTCGGTATCGGAAACGGGCTGGCGCGCCACAACGCCACTGAAAAAGCGAAATCGCGCCTGGCCGAGTTACAGGCGCTGCGCGATATAAAGTGCGCAGCAGCAACAGACTCCGGATCGAAGGCAAAGGGGCTTCTTCATTCCAGCTAGCTAAAACATACGCAAAGCTTGTCATCGGAAATGTTATATCATAACATTTTACACTCTTTCACTGATAGAGGGTAAACATGTTGGCAAGCAAAAGGAAAGTTATCGCATTGAGTCTGCTGCTTAGCGGGCAGGCTATGGCGCATGGTCACCACGCGCACGGGCCGGCGCTGTCGGAGATAGAGCAAAAAGCGGCACAGGGCGAGTTTGACGACAGCAATGTCAAGGATCGTCCGCTGTCGGACTGGGATGGCGTATGGGCGTCCGTCTATCCGCTGCTGGAGCAGGGAAAGCTGGATCCCGTCTTCGCGCAAAAAGCGCAAAAGGATGGGCACAAAACTGCAGAACAGATTAAAGCCTACTACCGCAAAGGCTATGCCACAGATATCGAGCGACTCGGCATTGAAGATGGCGTAATCGAGTTTCACCGCGGCGACAGCGTTGCCTCCTGCCGCTACAGCTATGCCGGGCATAAAATCCTGACATACGCTTCAGGAAAAAAAGGTGTGCGCTATCTGTTTGAGTGCCGCGACAAAAACAGTCAGGCGCCAAAATATGTACAGTTCAGCGATCATATTATCGCGCCGCGCAGGTCGACCCATTTTCATCTTTTTAGCGGTAATATCTCTCAGCAGGCGCTGCTGGCAGAGATGGATAACTGGCCCACTTATTATCCCTGGCAGTTAACAGAGAAAGAGGTGGTTGATGAAATGCTGCATCATTAATATGGCTGAAACTGGATGAATATATTTCAGTCAGGCATTTTTTCTGATGAAAAATATATTATTCAGCTGTTATGAGAGGTTTTGCGGGGAATGCTTTTCAGGCAGCAGGCTCGTCACGGGCCTTGCTGAACGGGCTTCTGCGCTGAAGCAACGCTCAGGCAAAGGGCTCGCATCACTGAAAGTATCCCCATCATATTACCGGCGCGTGACCATTCTCTTACTGAATCAAATATATTCCGGCGACAAGGGTGCTGACAGAGATAATATGTAACAGTTCGGTCATGAGCATTTCCTCCATTGCTGTTTCTTATTTCATTGAAGAAGCTATAGAGCGATCCGTCAATAAACAGAATAAAATTTATCTGTGCGAAAAATGAAGGCTGCTGTGAAAAAGTCTGTGGAACAGAGCCTGCTCAGTAAGCCAAACGGCAACAACATAATGTTTGAATTTTTACGCTTCGTTCACGTTTCAGCAAGAGAGGTCATCTGTTGAATAGTCACAGCACTAAACTAAATAAACCTAATGAGGGTAACTGGAGGTGCGTATGTCAGAACGACCCAATGATATCGATCCCATTCCCGGCGACGGCCAGCTCCCAGGCGGCGTAGATGATATCCCCGGCAGAGAGGGGGATGCGATGCCCGATGATGACGAGTATGTAGAAGATGACATCGAGGATGAGGATGAGGATGAGGATGAAAATCTGAATCCCTGAATGTGTAAGCCGTCTGCGGACGGCTTTATTCATTACAGCGAACAAAAAATTGCCCGCACAGCTCAGCGGGCAAGTCCATTCAGGCAGAATTCTCGTTTGCATTACGTAAAGGGTATGCGCATAGCGCCAGATTATCTTCTCACCGGCGGCAGGATAAAGAAACGCAGAAGCAGAGATTCATCACAGGAAATTCTTATGGGCAAAAAAAAGCCCGCGCAAGGCGGGTGAAATCGTTACATGGAATTATCCACATGTTGAATTGGATGCTGCTTCGCAGCGAAAGTTCGAGCGAAGCGGAAGATTTAAGCGGCTTACCGCGCCGTGTCGCGGTAGCGCCGCCACTCTACCAGCGTTCCCAGCACAGAGAGCGCCTGTTCCGAGGATCGCAGCAGTGGATAATCCTCGTTGAGCGGTGCCAGCTCAAAGCTGTGATGAGTGCGCGCGCGGTATTTCCGTAGTACATACTCGTTCTCTCCAGTAAGCGCCAGCACCAGATCCCCTGGCTGCGGCGGTAAGTCTGGATCGATAAACAGCAAATCGCCACGCAGGCATTGCGGTGCCAGCGCGTTATCCCACAGGGTTAATGCAAAGCTGGTGGCAGAGTAGCTGCGATCGGTGGGGACTCGCCTGAGGATCTCCACCTGCTCTGCCTCGGCCAGCCAGTCGCCGATCTGTTCTCTTTCCAGAACAGGCAGGCCGGTTTGCGTTAACGTTTGTACAGTAAATACCGGCCCATCTCCATCTACCAGCCAGGCTGGCGCGCACCCCAGCACTTCCGCGAGCCGCAGCAGGTTTTCTCCGCGCGGCAGCGTTTCCTCTTTTTCCCATTGTGATATCGCTACATGGGATACCGAAATTTTTTCCGCGACTGCTTTCTGCGTCAAATTCAGTGCCTTACGACGAAGGCGAATACGATCGCCCGCTGTTTCTTTTTCCATCTTCTTGACATCTCCTGAGAGCCAGACTTAAGTATACTTAAGCTGTAAATTTAAGCAATCTTAAGTTTCGGCGAGGGAGGCGCTTTGCGTTTTACGCCTGACGTCAGCAGCCGTTACCCGACGAGGTACAGAGGTGATGCATGGAAAGTAGTTTGATTACCAGTGTTGGCGCATTAGTACTTGGAGGCGGAGCGGCCGCGCTTTTCTGGAAGCCGCTCATTGCAGGCATTGCTTCTATTGTCACCAGCAACCGTGCCGGTGGAGAGATCATTACCAGCTACAAGGAGCAGGTCTTATTGCTGAAAGAGAGCAATGCACTTCTCCGTCAGGAAAATGACGATTTGCGCATACGCCATGACACTAATTTACGGCGGATATCTACCCTGGAGACCGATTTGCGCTTAATTAAAAATGCGCTCGGCATTCTGGTGGTCATGACCGATGCCGATCAGAACAGCAAGTTTCGTAATGAAATCGACAGGTTAATTTCCACTCTGGAGGAGCATAGCGATGGCAGAGATACACAGTGAAATAAGACCGACGACCCACAAGCGCAAGATCATGCTCGGGGTGCTGATGCTGGGCATGTCATTGGTATGCATTGTGATGACAATTCTTTTTTTATATGTCAGCAGCACAGCTAACCGGCGCGTTGAAGAGATTCGCCGCGCATCTATTGAGGCTGCCAATCGACGCGAACACAAAGTGGATCAGCTGGCGAAACAGGTGTCCGTACTCCAGCACAAGCTGGATGCGCTGCCGGACCAGACTGCTGCTCAGACGGCTGACAAAGTGAAACGTGTGGTTATACAGGATGAAAAAGCTTTGAAACCGTAACGGGAGAAGGTTATGCGAATTTTTAACCTGATTGGTGAAGGCTTTCATGCCCTCCGATCGTTCATCATCACTAAGGAGTCTGCCATGACCGATACCAGCATCATTAACTCAACCACGCCAGCAGGCGACGCCGAGCTGCCGCAGTTTGCTATACCGGACGCTAATGTGCCGACCGATCCGCAGCTGCAGCGGTTATCTTCTCCTTCGACGGTGGCACCCGCCACCTCCGAAGAGACGCCGGGCGAAACCCATGTAGCGCCTGATGCGACGGCACAGCACACGCCCTCGCCATCGGGGGATCAGAGCGCTGTGCCGGACGCCTCAGCCTCACCGGCCGCTGTTGAGGATGCCGCTACTGTGCAGCCCGCGGAGCAGTCGGCAACGCCCGACGCTGCCGCTGCGCAACCTGCGGATCAGGCTGCGACCCCAGAGGCCGCCGCAGCGCCACAGCCCGCAGAGCAAAGCGTGCCGCTGGACGCGCCCGCTCAGCCTGTCGATCAGCCCGCTGCGGCCGACCCTGCCGCCGATGCGCAACCCCAGGCGCAGACACCCGTGGCGGATGCCGCTGCCGAGCAGGCGAGCGCGCAGGCTGTTAACGCTGCTGTTCAGGAAACGGCACCTGTAGCCGATTCCGGCAGCGCGACGTCTGCTGCGCCATCTTCAGCTCAGCCCGCCGGAGAAGAGGAGCAAAGCGACTTCAGCGCAGGGGTAAAAGATTTCGGCGCCGCGTTTGATTTTGTACAGCAAGGGATTGAGCATCTTGGGATGGCAGCCCGAAAGGAGCTGTTCGAACTGGCGCGTAAGTATCTCTGATAGCTAAACAGATAAAGTATGAAAGGGGACAACGCGTCCCCTGTTTTTATCAGAGGGACGCTTCTGGAGAAGCAGCGTTAAGGCTGGCCTCAAGAAAAGGCCTACCAGCCAGAGAGGGTGAGGGGGCAGGCGCTACTTCCGAATATTCTTAAGGCGGCTTCGTTATATTCCACTATCTTTAATCATTCACGCGAGATATTTATTGGTTAAAACAGCAAAAGGAGAAACTGCATGAGTGATTCAGTCGAAACGAAAAGCAAAACTGACTACCTGCGCGATGTGACCTCGCAGCTGAAAGAGATGCGCCACTATGCGCAAACCAATACCGAAACGCTCTCCAGCCACTGGCTCGCGTTCGATGCTGGCGAATATAAAGATCCCGAGTTTGCCGGACGTATTGATGCGCTGCTGAACAAGCAGGGCACGCTGCTGGATGATTTAGACGCCGTCATTCAGGATATCGAAATCGCCATTAACCACAGCGAGCAGGAGAAGTAATCCTGCTCCCGGCAGTGGTCGGCGCTTAGTCGGCCACCAGCCACATTTCCGCCTCGTCAAACATCTCTTCGACAATGCGCGCCACCGTAGCCTTATCGTTCTTGCTTAAGTCGGTCTCGATGGCGTTACGCTCCATTGGCTTTACGCGCACCTCAATCTCCGGGAAGACGCGCTGAACGCGTTTTTCCAGCTCCTGTAAAATTATCTCGCGTGCGCCTGGCAGGCCGGCAACGTTACGCTTATCGTAAATCAATTCCACAAACATACTGGTATTCCATACAGGGAAGAAATTCGCTGGCACATCATACTGTAAATCCAACCAGTGACAAGCCTCTCAGGCCAGTTGAACGATCTTTTTTCGGCGTGATGCGCAAATTCGTCTCAGATAATAAAACCGGGAGGGGTAACGAGGGGCAAGAAGAGGTAATAAAGCGAAAAAAATCAAACCTCTGGAGGTGGAAATCCAGCAAACACCTCCAGAGGCGGTGCAAACGCACCATTCGTTCAAGGACAATCACGACCGAAGTCGTACAGTAAACTTATACAAGTTTTATGATCTTGTACAATTTAATCCTGACTTATTTCACTGGTTGGAGGTGTTGCTGTTTTTAACCGCTTAAAGCTCGTTCTTGATGCAAAATTCTTCCCAGGTCATCCCCAGCGATTCAGCATGCGATTTAAGATAGTTTTCAATGGCTTCGGCGGCCACCGCTTTATCTGGCTCGGCAAGCTGGATCGAAAAGATCATGCCGTCGAGATTTTTCTGGCGCAGAAAGGCGGCGTAAATACGTTCCGCATGCCATTCGCGCAGCTGGCGCAGTGACATATTAGCGTGGCGCGCATCGCTCTCCGTCAGTTCATCGAGCGCGGCCTGAAAATCGGCATGGGCGGTAAAAAACATCTCGCGCGCCTGCGCGTAATAGGCTTCTGGCGTTTTCATAAGATTTCCCGAAAGATTAAGTGTGGTGCAGCGCGCCAGTGTAACTCACCCTGCCGTCGCTGTCAGGGCGCGGTTAAACCCGGCGCAGAAGAAAAAAAATGGCCGTGCGAGTCGAAGCAGGGCGTAGATAGCTTGCGGAAAGCAGGCGAAAAATTATAACTTAGCCGCCATTGAAGCGATCTCAGGGATTAACGATGAAAAAGTGGATGCTGACGACGGCCGCGCTGGTGCTGGCCGGCTGTGCGCAAATCAACAGCTATCAGGATGCGGTACAGACGCCGGCGCCTGCCAGCCTGCAGGGGACCTGGCAAACGGTCGGGCCGCAAAGCGGGTTGCGCAGCGATCGCGCGCTGGGCACGCTGATCGTCAAGGCGGACGGCACTACGCTTGACTGCCGCCAGTGGATGCGCGTGATCGCCAAGCCAGGCAAGCTGACGCTGCTCAGCGGCGACTACGTTAACGTCAATCGCCAGTCGCGCGTTATGCCTCTGGAGCTGGAGGGGGGCGAGCTGCGCTATGACGGGCTGACGCTGCGTAAGGTCGAGCGCCCGACGGTAGAGTGCCAGCAGGCGCTGGAAGAGGTGGCGAAACAGCCGAACGCGGCCGTTATCCAGAATATTGAACCGGAAATCCTCAAGTCCGCCATCACTCAGGCGAACGAAAACAAGCAGTAATCCCGTCGCGCCTTATTCCATTCGCTGTGAAGGAATAAGGCGCGTGACGTTACTCCGCCAGCACCCAGACGCTGACGCTACCACCGTTGCAGCGCACCACGACGGTGCCCTGTTCATCCGCGGTGAGGATCTCGTCGCAATGACCTAAATAGTCGCGCCACGCTTTACCGGCAAAGCCGTCGCCCATCGCCACGCTTTTCTCACCCTCTTCGCCGTTCGACATAATAACGATGCAGCCCGGCTGCTCAGCGGTGCCGCTGCGGCTGAAGGCTACGCAGTTGGGATGATCGAAATAGTCCGTTTGCGCGCCCCAGCCGTAAATCTGGCGAGCGCGGATCAGCGCTTCCAGCTCCGCAATGGCGGGCATCTCGACGCGGTGGGTTTCGCCGTCGCCGCCTTCATCTTCGTAGCTGGCGCCGAACAGGTCGGGATAGAACACCGTCGGCACGCCTTGCTCGCGCAGCAGGATCAGCGCGTAGGCGAGCGGCTTAAACCAGGCTTCGACCGGCGCCTCCAGCGACTGCAGCGGCTGCGTGTCGTGGTTGGCGACGATCGTAACCGCATGCCAGGGATCGGCCTGCACCAGCGAATTAGCGAAGATCTGACTGAGATCGTAGTCGCTGCCCTGCGTGGACGCCTGATGAAAATTCATATGCAGCGGCGCGTCGAACAGCAGGGTTTTGCCCTCGACCTGCTGGATATACTCCAGCAGTTTATCGGTTTCGAACGACCAGTACTCGGCGACGATAAACATCGGCTCGTCGGCGACCTCCTGAACGTGTTCAATCCACTCTTTGTAGAACCAGGCGGGAATATGCTTCACCGCATCAAGGCGGAAGCCGGTGCAGGGCAGCTGTTCCCTGATCCAGCGCGCCCAGTATTTCAGCTCTTCGCGCACGGCATTATTGCGGAAATCGATATTGGCGCCCATCAGGTAGTCAAAATTGCCCAGCTCGCTGTCGACCTGATCGTTCCAGCCGTCGGCGGTATAGTCGTTGACGATCTTAAAGACGCCGTTTTCATCCGGGTTTTCGATATGGTCGACGCCACTAAAGCATTTGTAGTCCCAGACGAATCGGGAATATTCGCCCGCGCGCGCCGGGAAGCTAAAGCGCGTCCAGGCTTCGCATTCGATAACCTCGTCGCTGATGTCGTCGCGGTTGTCAGGGTTAACACGGTTAACCCGCACCCGCTCTTTCTCGTCGGCGCCCATCTTATGGTTCACCACCACGTCCAGCAGCACGCCAAGGTTGTGGGCGCGTAAGGCCTCCACGGCCGCCTGCAGCTGTTGCCTGTCGCCATATTTGGTGGCGACGCTGCCTTTCTGATCGAACTCGCCCAGGTCAAAGAGATCGTAGCTGTCGTATCCCACGGAATAGCCGCCTGATTCGCCTTTATAAGCAGGGGGCAGCCAGGCCATGGTAATGCCGATCTCGCTCAGCCAGGCCGCTTTTTCAGCGACTTCAGGCCAGAGCTGGCCGCCATCCGGGTAATACCAGTGAAAAAATTGCAGTAGCGTTGGGTTGTGCATTTGCTGTGCTCCAGCGGGAAGGAAAAGCAAGTATGGAGCACGGCGAAAAAAAGACGCACCGGCAGAAGCATTATTTTCTCTGTCGCGGTGCGTTTCAGAATCAGGAGAGCGGCGGGTTCTCTGTCGGCACCATGACGCAGCCCTGTTTGCCGTAGGCGCTGAGCACCGATTTCTGACGGGTGTTCTGGTTTACCAACGTGGAAAGCTCGTTCATGCGTGCCTGCAGCAGGCGCTTCACTTCCCCTTCATTATCAAGAATATGGCGAAGTACCGGGCGCAGCTGCTCCTGCGCCTGCACGGAAGGCGAGGCGGCTTCGGTCGATCGCGCCAGCCGTTGCACCGCGCTGACGTAATCAACTTCCTTTTTGATTAAATCGTCCCATTCTCCCTCGGCCGCAAGACGCAGCATTTGCTGGCTAAGATCGAGTAACTGCTGGTAAATGGTAATCAGTTGCGGTGCAAGTATCATTAAACGGCGTCCTGAATCTGAGGTTGAGGCTGGGCGATTTCCTTCCAGGCATCAGCGATATTACGTAGCAGCGCTTCGACCTCAACAATGGCCTCCACGTCGTTGCGTAAATTCGCCTGCAGGAGTCTTCGCACCATGTAGGCATACAGTGAAATTAAGTTGATGGTAAGCTCATCGCCGCTCTCTTCTGCGAGACCTTGCTTAAGCCCGTTTTCAATAATATTAATGGCCTTTGAAAGGGAAAGGCCTTTCCCTTCAATGTTGCCGTCCTGCATAAACAGGCGGGCGCGCACCAGCGCGCTCAGCGCGCCGTCAAACAGCATGTTGACCAGCTGATGCGGATTCGCGCTCATGACGGCGCTCTCGACGCCGATTTTTGCATAGGCCTGAATGCCATTTGCGGTGTACATGCTCACTCCTTATAAAAATCAGCTTTTGGAGCTGGAGTTCGAGGTGTCGAACTGCTGCGTCAGGTAGCTGCTGGTCTGGTTAAGCGAACTCATCATCACATCGAGCTTCGTAAACTGGGCTTTCAGCCGCGTAATCGTGTCGTTGATGCGATCGTTGACCGAGTTGTACTGGACGGTCAGGGCGTTAAGCGTTTTGCTGACGCCGTCGGTGGCGGACTGTACGATGCCGGTGCTGGAGAGCCAGCTGGTCAGGTTGCTGGAGACCCTGGTGGCGATGCCAGTGGTTTTGCCGTCGCCGATGATCATCTCTTTCACGTCCGACATATTGTTTTTCAGGCTGGTGCTCAGCTTGTCAGAATCGACTTCCAGCTGCCCGGTGGTCGGGTTGGAGGTCACGCCGATCTGCGCCATGGTTTTGAAGGTCGAGGAGCTGGCGGCATTGGTCAGCAGGCTCTTCAGCTGGTTCTGGATGGTACGCAGGGTGCTGTCGCCCAGCAGCGCACCGTTGCTGCTGTCCTGCGAGTCTGCGCCCACATCCACCGCGGTATATTTGGTCAGGCTGGAAAAGGTGTCCTGCAGAGTGTTGTAGGCGGAGACCCAGCCGGTGATAGCGGCGTTGGCTTTGGTGGTATCGGAGGCGATGGTCAGCGTCTGGGTGCCGCTGGTGACGTCGCTGAGATTCAGCGTAACGCCTTCCAGCGCGTCGCTGATGGTGTTGCTGCTGCTCTCAATCGCGACGTTATTGACCGTCAGCTTCGCATTCTGCGCCGTGACGCTTTCGGTCATCCCGTTACTGGTGGCGCTGGCGTCGTAGCCGACGATGCCCGCAAGCGTATCGTCGCCGGTCACCTTAATCGAGCTGACGGCTTTGCCTGAACCGCTCTCATTGGCGCTGACCGAGAGGCGGTAGCTGCCATCCCCAACCTTGATGATGCTGGCGGTCACGCCCGCGCTGGCGCCGTTGATGGCGTCGCGCATGCCGGTCAGCGAGGTCTGCGCGCTGGTCAGCGTAATATCTTTGCTGGAGCCGTCCGCCAGCGCGATGCTCAGCGTGCGGCTGCTGGCCGAGCTGTCGCCCAGCGGGGCGCTGTTGCTGCTCTGTACCGCTGAGGTCAGGGTCTGCGCCTGCGCCAGCTGCGTCACGCTAATGGTGTACTTGCCTGCCGCGACGGAACTGCCGGAGGTGGTGGCGCTAAAGGCGCTTGAGCTGCTGGTCGCCGTGGTGGCGCTAAACAGGCTGGCGTTATTCAGCGTGGTGTTCGCCGTCTGAAAGGTGGTCAGCGCGCTTTTCAGCGTCGCGTAGGCGCTCAGTTTAGCGGTATAGGAGGACTGCTGTTTAGAAATCGGAGTTAGCGCGGCTTTTTCCGCCGTCTGCATACTGTCTAAGATATCGCTTAAGTTAAGGCCTGAACCGACACCCAGGTTAGAGATACTTGCCATGTTTGTTTCCTTATCATGTCGACACGGAGAGTGAATACCGGGGTTATCGGCTGCCAATAAGGAAAGTTTAACGTTATTGATGGCTGCGCGATAAAGCGAATAGCGCATATAGAGAAGGGTATTTCAACGGCTAAAACAGCAGTGATTTTCTTTTAAAGAAGTAAGGGGCGAGGGCGATAAAGATAAGCGTGACAGGTTGAAGGAAAAAATTTTCACCTGGTACTAAAAAAATTCTAAAGGTTGTTTAAGGGCAGACGATAACAACTTTGACGGCGCTGAAGCCGGCGGGTTGAAGCCCACACCTTAACCGAAAGACTTGATTAACAGGAATATTTATCATGGCCCAAGTCATTAATACCAACAGCCTCTCGCTGATCACTCAGAACAACATCAACAAGAACCAGTCTGCTCTGTCTACCTCTATCGAGCGTCTGTCTTCTGGTCTTCGTATTAACAGCGCGAAAGATGACGCTGCTGGTCAGGCGATTGCCAACCGTTTCCAGTCCAACATCAAAGGCCTGACTCAGGCTGCACGTAACGCCAACGACGGTATCTCTGCTGCGCAGACTACTGAAGGCGCGCTGTCAGAAATCAACAACAACCTGCAGCGTATCCGTGAACTGACTGTTCAGGCGCAGAACGGCACCAACTCTGACTCTGACAAAGCATCAATCCAGGACGAAATCAAATCTCGCCTGAGCGAAATCGACCGCGTTTCTGGTCAGACTCAGTTCAACGGCGTGAACGTACTGGCTAAAGACGGCAAAATGTCTATCCAGGTTGGCGCGAACGATGGTGAAACCATCGACATCGACCTGAAAAAAATCGACTCTTCTACGCTGAAGCTGGACACCCTGAACGTGACCGGTCCGCAGGGCACGCCGACTGCTGCCGTTGCTGCTGACTTCCAGAAAGTTTACGGCACCACCAGTAACGTTTCTAAAGCAACCGTAGCGGAATCTGGCGCGACTGACGACCTGTCAACCCGTCTGGGCCTGGCCGCTGGCGGCGCGAAAGTAGACGGCACCAGCGTTTACAAAGACGACAACGGCAACATGTTTGCAAAAGTGACCATCAAGTCTACTTCTGCGGCAGAAACCAACAACCTGAAAGCGAACGGTTTCGACATCGCTAAAGGTTCAAGCCAGGACTTCTACGTCGCTGTTGACCCGCAGTCAGCAACGACCACTGCAGGCGGCGACACCGCAGCGTTCAAAATCGACACCAAAAACATGAACCTGTCTGATTTCTCAACCGGCGCGACCTCTGACCCGCTGGCAAAAATCGACAGCGCAATCGCCAGCGTAGACAAGTTCCGTTCTTCACTGGGTGCGATTCAGAACCGTCTGGATTCAGCGGTAACTAACCTGAACAACACCACGACTAACCTGTCTGAAGCACAGTCTCGTATTCAGGATGCTGACTACGCGACCGAAGTTTCAAACATGTCTAAAGCGCAGATCATCCAGCAGGCAGGTAACTCTGTGTTGGCGAAAGCTAACCAGGTTCCGCAGCAGGTTCTGTCTCTGCTGCAGGGCTAATCGCCCTCTGGTGACATACCTGAAAACCCCGCTTCGGCGGGGTTTTTTTATGCCTGAGAAAAAGACACGAAAGCCTTTGTATTATGCGCATTGCGCTGGCTTACCTGCTGATAGTCTGGCCGCTATCGTTGTGTTTTTGCCGTTTTAACGCCATCAGCAGGTAAGATCATGAAAGAGATTTCTGTAGTTGAACCGCTGTTTTTCAGCGAATTTAAGTGCGCCGGCAGCGCCTGCCTCGACCACTGCTGCAAAGGCTGGGACATCTATCTGGATAAGCCTACGGTCAACCGTTATTTAAAGAGCGGCGACATTACGGTGCGCCAGATTGCGGAAGAAAACATTGTCAAAACCAAAAAGAGTTTTGATAACTGGGGCACCATGAAGTTTTCTGCTAACGGAAACTGCGGTTTCCTTGATGAGAATAGCCTCTGCAGCATCCATAAAAAAATGGGTGAAAAGGCGCTGAGCCCGACCTGTTCCAGCTATCCTCGCTCGCAGAAAAAAACCAAATATGAGATCCGGAACAGCCTGACGCTCTCCTGCCCGGAAGCGGTCAAAGGCCTGCTGGCCAGCCCTGATGCGATGCTGCTTAATGAACATAAATCGCTGCGTATTTCAGCGCTGAACGCGCCGGAAGTCGATCAGGCGTCGCGCTTTATCAATCTGATGTGCAGTAATCTGCTGCTGGCCAGCGGCGCTAACATCGAGCAAGGGTTGTACGGCATTGCGATGCTTTTTCTTTTTGCCGAGAAAACAGGCGACAGCGCAGATAAATATACCCGGCTTGAAGAGTACTTTTTCTCGGTTCTGAATCTGATCGAACAGGGAGAGATGGCTGCGAATATCGACAGCATCAAGCCTGACTATCAGCTGCAGTGGGCATTGCTGTTGCGTCTCCAGGCCTATCTGGGCAGTCACAAGGCGATTCGCGGGTCGGCGACGCTTATCCACTATGTCAATAAGCTGATTTACATCCAGAGCGATCTCGCTGAGGGCAATGACGTCACGGTATCGATGAAGCGTCTGGCAGCCGTCTGGCAGGATAAGCTGAAACCCTGGCTGGCGGAGCGCCCGCATATTATGGGTAATTATCTGCAGTACCGGATGTATCACGATGGCTTCCCATCGCACAGCGAGCAGAGCGCACTCGCAAATCTCTATCTGTTAACGGCGGAGTGGTTCCTGCTGAGATCGCTTCTCGCAGCCAGCCTGGATCTGGTAGGCACCGTCAGTGAAAACGACATCGTGAATATTATTTACAGCTTTCACTCCGTGACGAAACACGATCAAATTTCCGATAAAGCTTTTATGCGAGAAATTGAAAAAAGCAAAGTTAACGACGATCTCTCGCTGCTTCATCTGCTGCGATAAGTAAAACAGGCGTACTGATTCGCCCGAAACAGTACGCCTGACCTGGTCAGTTTGCTTTGATGACGCCAGCTCCTGCCTGATGCGTTACAGATCCCCGCGCGCCTGCCGATAACTTCCTACAGAACAACACACGCATTCAGTTTGATTATTTTCTGGAGTGTCTATGCGCTTCAATTATGACTTGTTACCCGGCGAGCAGCTCACCTTTGACGAGATCGCGCTGCGTTACGCGCGGCAGTATCCCGACGAAAAGGCGCTGACCGTGCGCGGCTTGCTAAGCCCGTCTACCAGCTATCGTACGCTGCGCATCCGCGCAGTCTTCGCCAGCGAAGAGAGCAACAGCCCGCTGGAAGAGTTGCTCTTTATCTCTGACGACAACGAGCGGAAGAACTACCTGCGCCGCTTCGAGCACTATATGAAGTCGCAGCAGCCGTTCGCCTGTTTTCGCCGCGCCAGAGAGGCGCAGCGCGAGAACCTCTGGCAGGTCATTGGCGAAAGCCGGGTCTACGCCATGCTCGATCCCCATTCCGCGACCGCGCAAAACCTGCTCGCCAGCCGGGGCTATCAGCTGGTGCTGATGCGTGAAGATGAGAACGAGGCGTACTGGCAGCTTTTCGACGCGCAGTCGCATCCCTGTTTCCCATATTCGCGCCGTATCCAGTTCATCGTGGTACTAAGCACGCCGCAGCATAAAATCCCGACGGCGGTGATGGCGGGCACGGAGGTCGGGCGGCGCGTAAAAACCAGCCTCTTTCAGCGCGCCAGCCAGGCGGAGTTTCTGGCTGCGGTAAAGGCACGCTACGGCGGTTGCGTCATTACCGGGACGCGTGTAACAGACAACACCCCTTTCCCCTGGGTAGAAACCTGCCACATCTCGCTGGCGGAAAATGAAGAGGGGCTGATCACCGACAACAGCGCTGATAACGGCCTCTACCTGCGCAGCGATCTTCAGCGCCTGTTTACCAGTAAGTTGCTGAAGATAGATGCGCAGACCGGTCAGGTCAGCTTCCTGCAGCAGGCGATGGAGGAAGAGACCCTGCAGCAGGATTACGCCTTGCTCGATCAACAGATTTGCAAGTTATGGCACCTGGTGCCTGAAAGAACGCGGGCCTATCTGGCCAACGTCGGATAAACGCTATTAAAGGGAAAGATATGTTTAAATCAGGCGAAACGCTGTTATTCAACGACATTGCTCTGCGCTGGCGTGCGCAGAGTCCGGATGAACCCGGCCTGACCACGGGGGGAATGCTGAATCCATCGCGAGGCAATGAGGCGACCCTGGTTCGGGCGCTCTTCGCCCATGACCGCATCAACGGCGATCTGGATGAGTTTATCTTTATTGCCGGTGACAATGACTACAGGCATTACTTTGATCGGCTGAAGCGCGCTCAGCAGGATCAATCACCGTTCTGGGTATTTCGTAAGCCGCTCACAGGCGACGCGTGGATTGCGCAAGGGCACATGCAGGTGGCAGAGCTGCTCTCGCCGCACAGTCGCGCGTTAAAGATGCAGCTGGCGGCAAAGGGTTATCGACTGAAGCTGGATAACCGGTCAGGCGACGAGCGCTGGCAACTCTTTAATGGCATGGTGCCCGTGCTGGAATCGCCACGCAGCATTGAGTTTGTCCTTCAGCTTTCTCCCGCCGCGATGCCCGAGCAGGGCGCAGAGGAGAGGGGGAGGCGTGTCAGGCGCGAAGTCTGGATGCGTACCCAGCAATCCTTGTTCTCCAGCCGCGTGCGGCAGCGCTATGGTGCGTGCGTTATCACCGGCCTGCCGTTAAGCGAGCAGGTTGCATCATGCTGGATAGATGCCGCCCATATCGACGCGGCAAAGAGCGCCGATGGCTGCTATCTCCGCGATAACAGTACAGATAATGGCCTGTGCCTGCGCAAAGATCTGCACGCCCTGTTTGATAACAGATTACTTTTCATTGAGCTTCCAGAGGGGCGTCTGCGCTTCGATCGCGAAAAACTGGGTGAAAAGGTGTTTGAACATTATGCTTCGCTTGAGGGGCAGATCTGCGCCCTTTGGGACCTCGTGCCGCCTGCCACGCGGCAGCGGCTGCGCGCGTCAGACTAAGCAGCGTGATGAGAGCGGAACAATCCGCTCTCTGACATAACAAAAATGAAATAACCTCGCTTTTGCCCGCCTATTCAGCCAATCAATCCCCCTACAGAATTGGATAATCTTGCCGATAACTTCATTAACGCAGGGTAGTCAACGTGAACGATTTCTATACCGCCGAAGGCGTGATGGATAAACATTCGCTCTGGCAGCGCTACGTGCCGCTGGTGCGCCATGAAGCGCTGCGTTTGCAGGTCCGTCTGCCAGCCAGCGTTGAGCTGGACGATCTGCTGCAGGCGGGTGGTATTGGCTTGCTGAACGCTGTAGAGCGTTACGACGCGCTGCAGGGAACAGCCTTCACCACCTACGCCGTGCAGCGCATCCGAGGCGCAATGCTGGATGAGCTTCGCAGCCGGGACTGGGCGCCACGCAGCGTGCGACGCAACGCGCGCGAAGTGGCGAGCGCGATGCACCAGGTTGAGCAGAACATGGGGCGTGCCGCCACCGAGCAGGAGGTAGCCGAGAGGCTGAATGTTTCGATGGAAGAGTACCGGCAGATCTTGCTGGATACTAACAACAGCCAGCTCTTCTCCTACGACGAGTATCGGGAAGAACACGGCGACAGTGCGGAGCTGGTCACGGAAGGGCATGAAGAGGCCAATCCGTTGCATCAGCTGCTTGAAGGGAATCTGCGTGAACGCGTCATTGAAGCGATCGAAGCCTTACCCGATCGCGAGAAAATGGTGCTGACACTGTACTACCAGGAAGAACTGAACCTGAAAGAGATTGGAGCGGTACTCGACGTGGGAGAATCACGCGTCAGCCAACTGCACAGTCAGGCGATCAAACGCCTGCGTGCCCGACTTACGGGAGCGCGCTGACGGCCTCAGTTCTAGGCGATCTAAAAATAATAAAACCGGGGACTCAGCAATGGGAGCCAAATCCAAGGCCAGACCTTTAAGCCGTTATCTTAAAGATTATAAACATAGCCAGAGCCACTGTTCACACTGTGGCAAAGTACTGGACCGCATGGCGTTGGTCTTTCGCGGTCAGATCATCAATAAAGAGGCCATTGCGCGCATGGACCAAATGATTGATGAGCAGCTGTGGCTGAAATTACAGCCAGAACTGACCGCACTGTGCCGTTTTTGTAGTGATATTTTTTGCAATACGCATCCTAATTATTTCGACATTATGGCCTTCAAGCAGTATCTGTTTGAGCAGACGGAAATGAGCCACAGCACGATCCGCGAATATGTGGTCAGGCTGCGTCGTCTGGACGATATGCTTAAGGCCAAAAATTTCCCGGCCGACCGTTTAAGCGGCAACAGCTGGCACGCGTGCCTGGAGAACGATCTGCCCGATGCGGGCAATAATAACTATCGCATCGCGCTGCGCAAATATGACCAGTTTTTAGGGTGGCAGCGCGGCTAGCGTCTGACGCGCTGGCCGTCTGAACCCTTCTGCTCAGGCGAAAGCGAGCCAGATAGCGCCAGCAATGCGTGAAGCACTCTGCCGCCGCGCACTCAGCCGGCGGCGGATGGCGAGGCAGGGCGCTAAGACTCGCCCCCTGTGAGCGAGCGATGCTGCATCAGGCGCATCGACCGCCTCTTTTACGCGCGAAGTCAGATGATCCTTCGCGCAACTTCTGCAACACTGTAAAGATTACTGTGACTGCCCTGGAGGCCGCATTGTCTTTACATCTTATTCATCAGTATCCGCGTCTGGAACTGCTCGGCGCGCCCACGCCGCTTGAGCATCTGCCGCGCCTCTCTGACTACGTTGGCCGCGATATCTTTATCAAACGTGACGATGTCACGTCTGTCGCCCTGGGCGGCAATAAGCTGCGCAAGCTGGAATTTCTGGCGGCGGATGCGCTGCGCGAAGGCGCAGATCTCTTGCTGACGGCGGGCGCCATTCAATCTAACCACGTGCGTCAGACCGCCGCCGTCGCCGCGAAGCTCGGCCTGAAGTGCGTCGCGCTGCTGGAAAATCCGATCGCCACCCAGGCGGAAAACTATCTCAGCAACGGCAACCGGCTGCTGCTGGATCTGTTCGACTGCGAAATCGTGCTGGTGGACGCGCTGGACAATCCGGCGGCGCAGCTGGCGGCCCAGGCGGAACGCCTTGAGGCGCAGGGTTTTCGTCCCTATGTGGTGCCGGTCGGCGGTTCGAGCTGGCTCGGCGCGCTTGGCTATATCGACTGCGCGCAGGAGATTGCGCACCAGAGCGAAGGCGTGGTCGACTTCGCCGCGGTCGTGGTCGCGTCCGGTAGTGCCGGCACCCACGCCGGACTGGCGGTCGGGCTTGAGCAGCTGCTGCCGGAAACAGAGGTGATTGGCGTCACCGTCTCGCGCCACGCGGAGCAGCAGCTGCCGGTGGTGGACAGCCTGCGGCAGCAGCTGATCGCTAAACTGGAATTGACCAGCACGGCCCCCGTAACCCTGTGGGACGACTACTTCGGCCCGCGCTACGGCGAGCCGAACCAGGAAGGAATGGAGGCGGTGAAGCTGCTGGCGCGGCTGGAAGGTATCCTGCTCGATCCGGTTTACACCGGCAAAGCGATGGCGGGCCTGCTCGACGGCATCAGCCAGAACCGATTCCGTCGTGAAGGGCCGCTGCTGTTCGTTCACACCGGCGGGGCGCCCGCGTTATTTGCTTATCATCCTTCGGTCTGAGCAGTTGGGAAAAAAACATTTATACTTCGCGGGTTATGACAGCAATATCGGGCGGCGCGCAGGCGCAGCCTGGCAATACACACATCACATACTAATAAATGGGGTAGATATGATTTTTTCTCGTGTTGGTCGCCATCTGGCGATGGGCGTGATGGCGGCGGCGCTGATTGCCGGCGTTAACCTGAAAACGCATGCGGCGGAAAACCTGCTGGCGCAGGTCAAAGACAAGGGCGAGCTGCGCGTTGGCCTGGAGGGCACCTATCCGCCGTTCAGCTTCCAGGATGAGAGCGGCAAGCTGACCGGATTTGAAGTGGAGTTCGCGCAGCAGCTGGCGCAGCATCTGGGCGTGAAGGCCAAACTGCAGCCGACCAAATGGGACGGCATGCTGGCGTCGCTGGACTCAAAACGCATCGACGTGGTGATCAATCAGGTGACCATCTCCGACGAGCGCAAGAAGAAGTATGACTTCTCTACGCCATACACCATTTCCGGCGTACAGGCGCTGACGATGAAGGCGAAAGCGGGCACCATCAGCAAGCCGGAAGACCTGGCCGGTAAGAAAGTGGGCGTCGGCCTGGGCTCGAACTATGAGCAGTGGCTGCGCGACAACGTAAAAGGCGTCGATATCCGTACCTATGATGACGACCCGACTAAATATCAGGATCTGCGCTCTGGCCGTCTTGATGCGATCCTGGTGGATCGTCTCGCTGCGCTGGATCTGGTGAAGAAAACCGGCAACACCATGGCAGTAGCCGGCGCGCCGTTCTCGCGTCTCGAGTCAGGCGTCGCGCTGCGCAAAGGCAACGACGATCTGCTTAACGCCGTCAATCAGGCGATCGCCGCCATGCAGAAAGATGGTTCGCTGACCAGACTCTCTGAAAAATGGTTCGGCGCGGATGTGACTAAGTAATGCAGGAAAGTCTTCAACTGGTGCTGGATTCAGCACCTTTTTTATTAAAAGGCGCGCTCTTTACGCTACAGCTCAGCATCGGCGGCATGTTCTTCGGGCTGGTGCTGGGCTTTGTGCTGGCGCTGATGCGACTGTCGCGTTTCTGGCCCGTTAGCCTGCTTTCCCGCTTTTACGTGTCGGTGTTTCGCGGCACGCCGCTGATTGCGCAGCTGTTTATGATTTACTACGGCCTGCCGCAGTTTGGTATCGAGCTCGATCCTATTCCCTCCGCCATGATTGGCCTGTCGCTGAACACCGCCGCCTACGCGTCGGAGTCGCTGCGCGGCGCGATTGCGGCTATCGAGCGCGGCCAGTGGGAAGCAGCGGCGAGTATCGGCATGACCCGCTGGCAGACGCTGCGCCGCGTCATTTTGCCTCAGGCGGCGCGCACAGCGCTGCCGCCGCTCGGCAACAGCTTTATCAGCCTGGTGAAGGATACGTCGCTGGCGGCCACGATTCAGGTGCCGGAGCTGTTCCGTCAGGCGCAGCTGATTACCTCGCGCACGCTGGAGGTTTTTACCATGTACCTGGCGGCGTCGCTGATCTACTGGGTCATGGCGACCGTGCTGTCGGCGCTGCAAAACCGGCTGGAGAAACGGGTTAATCGTCAGGATGAGGAGGCGAAATGAGCGCCATCGAAATCAGCAAGCTGGTGAAAACCTTCAACGGCCAGACGGTGCTGCACGGCATCGACCTTGAGGTGGCTTCCGGCGAAGTGGTGGCGATTATCGGCCCCAGCGGCTCGGGTAAAACCACGCTGCTGCGTTGCATCAACCTGCTGGAAACGCCGGACAGCGGCACCGTCAAGGTCGGGGAGATCGCTATCGACGCCCGGCTGGCGCAGACCAGGCAGAAAGAGCAGGTGCGCCAGCTGCGCCAGCAGGTCGGCTTTGTGTTCCAGAACTTCAATCTGTTTCCCCACCGCTCGGTGCTGGAAAACATTATTGAAGGGCCGGTGATCGTCAAAGGCGAACCGAAAGGGGAAGCCGAAGCGCGTGCGCGTGCGCTGCTGGAGAAAGTGGGGCTGCAGGGCAGAGAGGGCAGCTTCCCGCGTCGTCTCTCTGGCGGCCAGCAGCAGCGCGTGGCTATCGCCCGCGCGCTGGCGATGCGTCCGCAGGTGATCCTGTTCGACGAGCCGACGTCGGCGCTCGATCCTGAGCTGGTGGGCGAGGTGCTCAACACCATTCGCGCGCTGGCTCAGGAGAAGCGTACCATGGTGATCGTAACCCATGAAATGAGCTTTGCCCGCGACGTCGCGGATCGGGCGATTTTTATGGATCAGGGGCGCATCGTCGAGCAGGGCGCGGCGAAAGCGCTGTTCAGCAATCCTCAGCAGGCGCGCACCCGGCAGTTCCTGGATAAATTCCTCAACCAGTAATCAATACGCCTCTACGGGGGCGTATTCTGTTTTTCTGCTGCGCGCGAGCCACACCCGCCACTATTTCCTTATTCGCTCTACCACAGTTAATTATTTATGCTTAAACCATTTGGGGCAAAAGCGTTAACTATTTTCGTACGCATCAATCATTTTCTGGTTTAACCGATTCAGGCTTACTCCTATTTACCTGGGCGAATAAAGGTTGCCTGCCTGCCGCATTTTTTCCGCTTAGTCGTTAACAGATAACTAAAAAAGCGCTGTACGGAAGGAATGTAAAGAAAAAACGAAACGCGTAAAGCCTTGTTAATTCAGGGCCAGATTAAAACTTTTAAGACTTTCGCTAGAGTCAGCGGCAGGGGAAAGGCGAATAATCGCCAGATAGTCCTAAAAGTATTATCTCGTTTTTTCTTTTTTCCTCTCTCATTTCTGACCTACACAGCAGGAGTCAAATTATGAACAGCGCTAAGTCAGATGAAATATCGTGGGTCAATACCCTTAAGGGGGTCTGCATATTGCTGGTCGTGCTCTATCACACCGTGCTGCCAGGCTTTGAAGGCACGCTGAAGTATCTTTCTGCAGGCTGGATCCCGGCGGAAATGTGGGTGCAGTTTAATACCGTGCTGTCGCCGCTGCGTATGCCCGCCTTTTTCTTTGTCTCCGGCCTGCTGGCCACGAACGGCATTCTTAATCGTCCCTGGAAACAGGTTTTCACCAGCCGTATTACCAATCTCTTTTATCTCTACATTCTGTGGGGCTTTATTCAGTGGTGGTCGATTGTCGGCATCTCAACTGAAATAACCGGCCAGCGTATTTCTCAAAATCTTAACGCCGCCTATGCCGGTTCGCTGTTTGAATTTTTAAAACTGACGTTTCTGGCGATGAGCACTTCCTGGTATCTCTACGGGCTCGGCCTCTATTTTCTCTGCGCCAAAATCTTTCGCCAGCAAAAAGTGGCCCTGCTGGCGGTTGCCGTGCTGCTTAATTATCTGGCGGTAGAGAAAATTATTCCCTTCTGGGGGCCGCAGAGCGTGGCACAATATTTTGTCTTCTTCCTGCTGGGCGTGTTCTGGAGCCCGATGATGCTGCGCCTGAGCGAATGGCGACGGGAAAACTGGATGCCCTGGGCGATACTGGCGGCGCTGGCGGGCATGCACGTTATTTTCGGCCTCGATAAGAGCCTGTTTATGTGCATTATCGCGGTGCTGGGGAGCGTGGCGGCCTGCCGCTGGCTCAATCAGCATTTCAGCATGAGCTACATGAACTGGATAGGGCGCAACACGCTGCAGATTTATGTGATCCACCGTATCTTTATCGAATTCTTTGGCATGTCGGCGATTCTGTTCGCTCAGCGGCACCACCTGTTTGAGCAAGCCTGGTTCTCGTTTCTGTGGGCCTGCCTCTATCCGGTAGCGATAGTCGGTCTCTGCTCGCTCTGTTCGGTGGCGGTGTGGTCGGTGACCAATCGCGGCCTGGGGCAGTCGCTGTTTATCTTCCCGACGCTGATCGGCCTGAAACGCGCCCGTTCCACTACCTGAAAAAAAGCCCCGCGCAGGCGGGGCTGTTCAGTGCGCGGCAGCGGGCGGTAGGCCCGCGGCTGGCTTAGCTTTTTACGCGGCTGGCGAAGCTTTTACGCAGCTTCTGCAGCTTCGGCGGAATGACCGCCATGCAGTAGCCGTTGCGCTGGCCCGCGCCTTCCCAGTAATCCTGATGATAGGCCTCGGCGGGATACCACTCTTTCAGCGGTTCAATGGTCGTGACCACCGGATCCTGATGGTCCTGCTGCGCGCGCGCAGTAGCGGCGACCGCCTCTGCTTCCTGCTCCGGGGTGGCCGGAAAGATGGCGGAGCGGTACTGCGTGCCAATGTCGTTGCCCTGGCGGTTAAGCTGCGTCGGATCGTGGGTGGCGAAGCTGATATCCAGCAGATCGCCGTAGCTCACTTTCTCGGGATCAAATCCGATGCGAATCGCTTCCGCATGCCCGGTCGCGCCGCTGCAGACCTGCTCATAGGTCGGATTAGGACGCGCGCCGCCGGTATAGCCGCTTTCAACCGACTCCACGCCGATCACATCTTTAAAAACCGCTTCGGTACACCAGAAACAGCCGCCTGCGATCACTGCGTATTCGATTGCCATAATGCTTAACTCCTGTCGAGGTCGAGTATGAGAGAGTAGGGACGGCCGCGCGCCTTTTCAACCCGCGCCGGGCAAGATTGGCCGAGGGCAGGCTAAATCAGCATCTCAGGTTTAAACTGACCGCTGCGATCCAACACCCGGTCGCCCATGATGGTAAAGCGTCCTTCGCCGGTGTAGTGCAGGGTCGGCGGAAATTCCGGCTCGTCGGCGACGTGGGCTTTGACGATCTCGAAGATAAACAGGTTGTAGTTATCCACCATCGAATCGTCATAGAGCTGGCACTCAAAGCTGGCGAAACACTCATTAATCAGCGGAGCGTTCACCACGCTGGCCGGTTCGGCGGTGAGGCCAAAGGCATCGAACTTATCCAGCTTGTCGCCGTGGCTGTTGCCGATAGCGACGACCTTATCGATCAAATCCGCCGAGGGAACGTTTAGCACGCACTGTCCGCTGTCGCGGATCAGCGCATGACTGTGGTTCATGCTGGAGATCATGCAGCCGACCAGCGACGGTGAAAACTCCAGCACCGTATGCCAGCCGAGCGTCATGATGTCGCTGTGGGTGTCGAACTGCGAGCTGAGCAGCAGCACCGGGCCGGGCTCGAGGTATTTACGCGCCTTGCTGACCGGAAAGGCGGTTTTGTGCAGACGTTGACTCATGGCATCTCCTTATTTCGGGGCGATGCCTTTAAGTGTAGAAGCTACAGGTCGATCACCAGCGCTTTACTGCGGCTGCGCGAGCAGCAGAGCGCGATTTGTTGAAGCGGCGCAGACTTTTCCGTTTCGGTCTGCACGGTGTCGCGATGGTCCGCTTCCCCGGACACCACCGGGGTGAGGCAGGCGCCGCACAGCCCCATTTCGCAGGAGAGTGGCACCTCGACGCCGTTCTCCAGCAGCACGCGGGCGATGGTTTTATCCGCAGGCACCGGCCAGCTGGCACCGGAAGAGGCCAGCGTAACGATAAAGCTTTCGTCGCCTGCCTGCGTCGGCGTCGGCGCGGCGGCGCTAAAGGCTTCGGTATGCAGCTGCTCTGCCCGCCAGCCGAGCGCCTGCGCCTGCTGCTGCATGTGCCTCATAAAACCCTGCGGCCCGCAGAGGTAGAGATGCGTCCCGTGCTCAGGGGCGCGCAGCGCCTCAGGCAGGTGCTGACGCGGGCTCCGCCCCTCGGCGCTGCACAGGATCTCGCCGTAGCCGTAGCGGAAGGGCTGCAGCAGCTGGCGCGTCAGGGCCGCATCCTGGCGTTGCTTCACATAATAGTGCAGCGAAAAGGGCACGGCGTCCGCTTCGAGCTGCGCCGCCATCGCCAGCAGCGGCGTCAGGCCGATGCCGGCGGCGATAAGCACCACGCGCTGCGCCGCCACCAATGGAAACAGGTTGCGCGGCGCTGAAATAGTCAGCCGCTGGCCCAGCCGCAGCTGCTGATGGATATAGCGCGAGCCGCCGCGCGAATCGGCGGCCAGCCCGACGCAGATCAGATAGCGATCCTGGCGCAGCGGCGAACCGGTCAGCGAATATTGCCGCATCATGCCGTTGCCCAGCTGCAGGTCGATATGCGCGCCCGCCTCCCAGCGCGGCAGCGGCAGGCCGTCATCGCGCACCAGGCTCAGCGCAACGGCGTGGCGTCCCTGACGCGACAAACCATCGACAGTTACCGTAAACGTTGTCATCTCATCTCCTCGCTACACCAGGAAAAAGTCGCCGTAGCCCTGTTTTTTCAGGCCGCGACGGTAGGCGATAGAGCTGCGGTCGGCGGGAATATGCGCCTCCAGCGTCAGATCGAGCGGCAGGCGCTCCGGCATCTGCGTCTCCACCATCAGCCGGTCTTCCTCGAACACGCGATGGTTAAAGGCGTGCACCTCCTCGACCGGAATATGCAGGTCGAAGTTGCGCGCGATGGGCGCGAACATCCGCGTTTTGCGCGCTGAAACCGGCGAGGCGGCGTTCATAATTACTAAGCGCGCGGCTTCGGGAAAATGCACCGTCAGCGTGGCGGTAAAGGGAAGATGCATCTCAAAATGGCGCAGCCACTGAAAGCCCTCCGGCGCCTGCTGATCGGAGCCCGCCGCGAAGTTGGAAACCGAGCTCCAGTAATCCACCGCAAAGCCATACGCCGTCTCGACCGGGTTGTAGGGCGGCACCTCCTGATTGTCGGGATCGGCGAAGGTTTCGCTGTGCACCCACGCGAAATGGGCGACGTCGAGAAATCCCTCGACCTGGCGTCCGGCAAAGCCGGCGACGTCGAAAGGAGGACAGGTGATCTGCTGAAAGCTGGCGTCGTCCCAGTGCGGCATCTGCGGCAGCGCGGCGGGGTTATCCGCATCCGGGGCGAGGCAGACCCATACCAGCCCGAAGCGCACCTCTACCGGAAAGTTGATGAGATTGAGCTTGGCGGGCACCGGCTGGTTGGGGCTGGAGGGAATGCGGTTACAGCGGCCATCCTCGCCAAAGCGCAGTCCGTGGTAAGGGCAGATAATGCCGTGTTCGTCGTGAAAGCCGAGCGTCAGCGGCACGCCGCGGTGCGGGCAGACATCTTTCGCGGCGACAATCTGCTCATTGATGCGGTAGATCACCAGCTGCTCGTCAAGCAGCACCGCTTTCATCGGCGCAGGACCAACGTCGCACAGACGCGCCACGGGATGCCAGCAGCGCGCCAGTCGCAGCCAGTCGTCAGGTTCAAAGGTGCAATGGGCGGGAGGCGAAGGTTGTTTCATGGCGATTACCTGTCTGAGGCGCAAGAGAAGATGTGAACATTGTGGACAAAGGTGGGTGCAACGATCCATCATCGTTTTTTCACTAAGGTGTTGCGTTAAACGGTACAGGTAACTGATGCTCCCTTTTTCTCGCTTCTCTCACTATTTTCTCGAACTGGCGCGCAGCGGTAGCCTGCGTAAGGCGGCGGAACGGCTGCACGTCTCCGCTTCAGCGATTAACCGGCAAATCTTACAGGCGGAAGAGGAGCTGGGCATGCGGCTGTTCGAACGGCTGCCGGACGGTATGCGTCTGACCAGCGCTGGCGAGCTGCTGCTGGATGACCTGCGTCGCTGGCAGCGCGAGTACCAGCGCACCCGTCAGCGCTTCGATGAGATTCAGGGGCTGCGGCGCGGCCACGTCACGCTTGGGCTGATTCAGGCGCTAAATGAAGGGGCGATTGCCGATGCGCTGTCGCACATTGCGCAGACGCACCCCTGGCTGCGGCTCGACCTCAGCGTGCACGACAGCGCGCAGATCGGCGAGCAGGTGCGGATGGCGGAGCTGGATGCCGGACTGGTGCTCGATCCGCAGGTGCAGGCCGGACTGAGCGTGATGGCCTTCGCCGAGCTGCCGATGGGGGTGGTGCTGCCCGCCGGGCATGCGCTTAGCGCACGCGCGACGCTCTCCACCGGCCAGCTCAGCGCGGAGCGGCATATCATTCCCGGCGCGCCGCTGGTGGTACATGAGCGGGTCGAGATGCTCTACCAGAAGCACAGCCTGCAGCCGGAGAACATCATTACCTGTAACGATATTCGTCTGATTAAATCGCTGATCAAGCAGGGCAGTGGCATCAGCATATTAAGCCTGCTGGATGTAATGGATGAGGTGGAGCGAGGGACGCTGAGCTTTGTGCCGCTGCGCGACGCTAACGTGCGGCCGCTGACGCTGGCGCTATGCTGCGCGCCGGCGCGGCAGCTGTCGCGCGCCGCCCAGCAGGTGATTCAACATTTGACCGGAGTGATCGAATCGCTTAACGCGTCAGGCTAAGGTGAAGATTTGCCTTAAAATCAGCAGATAGCGCGCATCGGTCGCCCTTTTTGTAAATTAACGTAAAGCGGAAGCGGGTCAGGTTTAGCGGAAAGCCTAATTAGGCTATAAGTCCTCTACCACGCCAACCTGCTTAGGGTTTCACCTTACACGATGATGACTCTGCGACCTCTGCTGACGCTTCTGTTAGCTTCCGCTTTTTTGCTTGGCGGCTGCTCCCGCCATTCTACTGAACCCTCCGCACGGAACGATACGCAGGTCAGCGATACGGGCCAGGGCGATCAAGGTGACCTCATTCCGGTTGTTGCCGCGCTGCACGATCAGATGCATACCTGGCACGGCACGCAATATCAGTGGGGCGGCACCGAACTTTCCGGCGTCGACTGCTCCGGCTTTGTCTGGCGCACGCTGAAGGATCGCTTTAACCTGCCGATGGATCGCGTCACCACCACCGAACTGCTGAAGATGGGCAAGCGCATTGCGCCGCGCGATCTGCAGCCGGGCGACCTGGTCTTTTTCCGCATCAAAGGCGGCATGCATGTCGGCTTCTATGATACCGACCAGCACTTTTTCCACGCCTCGGTCAGCCAGGGCGTGGTGCGCTCCGAGCTGAATAATCCTTACTGGCAAAAAGTCTTCTATCAGGCGCGGCGCCTGCCGAAAGAGTACAACGCGCAGATCACCCTTAATAAAGGCAGCGGTATGACGCTGGCGCGTAAGTAATATTATCTGCGGGCACACATGACCAACGGTAAAAGCCCGCCTTACGGCGGGCTTTTCGATCAGTGCCGAACGGCGCAGCCGCACTGGCCCATTTCGCCCAGCGCCGCTCTGCCCTGATGGGAGTGGCGTACCCGCAGCTCGCCGCGGCGCCAGGCGCCATCCTCCGCCATGCGATTAAGCAGCAGCCGGTTTAGCGCCTCCGTGACCCGCAGCGCCTGCGGCTGCGCCCAGCTGGTAAGATGCCAGGGCGAGGCGCCCGCCTCCAGGCAATCACCAAATCCCACCACGGCGACATGCGCCCCCTGGCCAAAATCCCGCACCGCCTGTAGCGCGCCGAACGCCAGCGGGTCGCTGTCGCAGAATAGCGCCTGGATGCGCTCCGAGGCGCGGGCGCGCTTCAGGTAGGCAAGCATCGCCTGATAGCCGCTGATGCGCTCATCGCCCTCGTCGGCAATAAGCGACTGATCCAGGCGTTTATCCGCCGCCGCTAATACGCTGCAGAAACCGTCGATGCGGGCGGGATCGGCGCAGCGCGCCGGTTGCAGGTAGCCGAAACGCTGATGGCCCTGCGCCAGCAGCAGCTGACCCATATCTGCGCCAGCGGCATAGCCGTCCAGATTTAGCTCATCCAGCGTCAGCAGCGGGATCGGCCCGGCAGCGGCGCGAAACGTATCGCTGAACTGACCGGAGAGGTGGAGCGCGCCGCTCAGCAGCGGCGCCAGCTGACGCGCGCGCTGATCGGCAGCGTCGACCAGCAGCGCCGCGCAGCCGCGCGCGTTAAGCTGCCGGTTCACCTCCTGCAGCAGCGCCGCCGTCTGCGGATGGCTGAAATCATGGCTCAGCACGCCAATGGTTTTACAGGTGTTGTTATACATTATGAAGACCCTGTTAAGGTGAGTAGAGGTCCCCCGTACCATAAAGGATGCGGCGCCTGTTTCACAATGGTTCTGCGTCCGCCAGCTGCAGTTCGCGCCTGCCCAGCGTGCGGGTCGCCAGAACCGACTGCTGGGCATACAGGCTCGCCTGCTTGACCGCCTGGCTCAGCGGCGTGCCGCGCAGCAGGCGGGCGGTCAGCTCGGCGGTAAAGAGATCGCCTGTGCCTTTGGGCGGATTATCGTAGCGCGGGTGTTCGGTGACGAAGGTCTCTTCCGCGGTCACGCAAAACACCTCCATGCAGTGACGCGTCTCGTCGTGCGTAGCGCTGGTCACCACCACCCATCGGGTTTGGGCGCTGAGCAGCGAGCGGGCGGCGTCGATAATCTCGGCGTTCCTCTCCAGCGGCGCGTCGCACAGACAGCCCAGCTCAAAGCGGTTCGGCGTCAGGCCGGTCGCCAGCGGCGCAAGCTGTTGCCGATAGTGGACCGCCAGCTGCGGATCGACGTAGAAGCCACTGTCGTCATCGCCCAGAACCGGATCGATAATCACCGGCATCTGCGGGTTTTTCTCACGCATCAGCCGCAGCCAGCGCGCCAGCGACGCTGCCTTATCGGTGGATTTCAGATAGCCCAGCACCACGGCGCGCGCGGCGCTATCCAGGTTCCGCTCGGCTAGCGCGGTCAGATAGCCTTCAAACCAGGCCTGAGGGATTTCGCCGCCGTAGCAGCTGGCATAGTGGGGCGTATTGCTCAACAGCACCGTAGGCACTGCCACAACCTGTAGCCCATGGCGGCGCAGCGCAGGGACGGCGATGCTGTTGCCTACGCTGCCGTAAACCACCTGCGACTGAACGGAGATGACGTCGATGATTTCGCCATCTGCGGCGTCGGAAACCTGAAACATATTGCGCTCCTTGTTGGCACTCTTGCACCAGTATACCGCTACGAGGGGACCAGCGGCAGGCAGCGCCTGGCGGTGCCGCTTCCCTTAACCCGCTTCAGCCCTTGCCGGACAAAGCGCGGCGCAACGCTAAGCGAAGCGCTAACGGCAGAATATTCTGCTAACAACACGCAAATAATGCCGCGTCGAGTGGCAAATATGGCAAGGCCGTCTACACTTAATCGCGACGATGTTTTCAGTCAGGTTGATATGTCTGTGAAGGTTCTAAAAAGTAGTGGCGTCTTATCTGAAGTGACTTGCTGGTACCCGCAGTTTTTGCCCTGCACCTTACCCCACGCTCGGCCGTTCCGGCTGGCGCTCCCGCAGACATTCATCCTCACTCAAACATCCTGCAATGGCGCGTTGACGAGCCAGGCCTCTGACCTGACAAGCCGCGAATCGTACGCGCCCGAATCAACTACAGGAGAAGACACGTGACCCAAGCGGCGAATGAACATGCCTCGCTTCCTGCGCTAAGCGGCGGTCTTTATGCCTTCTTTTTTGACGTAGACGGCACCCTTGCGGCCATTCAGCCGCAGCCTGACGCCGTTTTTATCCCGGAAAAGGTGCGTCAGCAGCTGCAGCAGCTCGCCTCCCTCTGTCACGGCGCACTGGCGCTGGTGTCGGGGCGGCCGATTTCACAGCTCGACGCGCTGGCCGCACCCTTAATTGCGCCCGCTGCGGGCGTTCACGGCGCAGAGCGTCGCGATGCGCAGGGCGAACAGCACTTTATCCGTCTGGATCCAGCGGTCGCCGACGCCCTGCAGCAGCAGCTGCAAGAGGCGATGGCGCGCTGGCCAGGCACGCTACTCGAGGCCAAAGGCATGGCCTTCGCGCTGCACTACCGTCAGGCGATGCAGCATGAGCAGGATGTCCTCACGCTGGCCGAACAGGCCGTGAAACGCTTTCCGGCGCTGGCGCTTCAGCCGGGGAAATGCGTTGTGGAGATCAAACCGCAGGGCGTTGATAAAGGCGAAGCCGTACGCGCCTTTATGCGCGAAGCGCCCTTTGCCGGTCGTATCCCGGTATTTGTCGGAGACGATCTAACGGATGAGAAAGGATTTATCGCCGTAAACGCCATGCAGGGCATTTCCGTGAAGGTTGGCCAGGGTTCCAGTCAGGCGCGTTATCGGCTGCCAGACGTTGAGGCGGTTTACGCATGGCTGGAGCGATTACTATTACAAATAAAACAAGACAATGTCGGTAAGGAGTAAAGGTTATGAGTCGTTTAGTGGTCGTATCTAACCGAATCGCCATTCCTGATGGGAAAAAAGCCAGCGCAGGCGGCCTCGCCGTCGGCATTCTTGACGCGCTGAAAAGCACCGGCGGCCTGTGGTTTGGCTGGAACGGGGAGATCAGCGAATTTTCCGGAGAAGAGGAAGACGAGCTGGTACAGGTAGAGCATGACGGCATCTCCTACGCCGCGCTGCCGCTGAGTCAGAACGATTACGATCTGTATTACTGCCAGTTCTCTAATACCGTTATCTGGCCCGCGTTCCACTACCGTCTCGATCTGGTACAGTTCCAGCGCGAAGCCTGGGACGGCTACTGCCGCGTCAACGAGATGCTGGCGCAGCGCCTGAAGCCGCTGATTAAGCCGGACGACACCTTGTGGATCCACGATTATCATCTGCTGCCGTTCGCCGCCGAACTGCGCAAGCAGGGCGTGAATAACCGCATCGGCTTCTTCCTGCACATCCCGTTCCCAATGCCGGAAATTTTCAACGCGCTGCCGCCGCATCAGGAGCTGCTTGAGATGCTGTGCGAATACGATCTGCTGGGCTTCCAGACCGAATCGGATCGCGTCGCCTTTCTCGACTGCCTCAGCCAGCTGACGAAGCTGCAGAATGCAGGCGACAAAAAGCACCGCGCGTTCGGCAACACCTTTATGACCGAGGTCTATCCTATCGGCATCGAGCCCGACAGTATCAAGGAGATGGCTGAAGGTCCGCTGCCGCCGAAAATGGCGGCGATGAAACGCGAGCTGGGCGATGCGAAAAACATTATTGCCTGCGAGCGCCTCGACTATTCCAAAGGGCTACCGGAGCGGTTCCTGGCCTATGAGGCGCTGCTGGAAAATTTCCCTGAGCATCGCGGCAAAATCCGCTATTCGCAGATCGCGCCAACCTCGCGCGGGGACGTGCAGGCGTATCAGGATATTCGTCATCAGCTTGAAACTGAAGCGGGCCGCATCAACGGTAAGTACGGTACGCTGGGCTGGACTCCGCTCTACTATCTGAACCAGCATTTTGACCGCCGTCTGCTGATGAAGATCTTCCGTCTTACCGATGTCGGGCTGGTGACGCCGCTGCGCGACGGCATGAATCTGGTGGCGAAGGAGTATATTGCCGCGCAGGACCCGGACGATCCAGGCGTGCTGGTGCTGTCGCGCTTTGCCGGTGCTGCCAACGAGCTGACCTCGGCGCTGATTGTTAACCCTTACGATCGTGATGAAGTGGCGGCGGCGCTGAATAAAGCGCTGACCATGCCGCGCACCGAGCGTATTTCACGCTACAACGACATGATGGCCGTGCTGCGCAAGCATGACATCACTCACTGGCGCGAAAGCTTCCTGAAGGATTTGTGGGCTATCCCGCCGCGCAGTGAAGATCACAGCACGGTGAATAAAGTGGCCACTTTCCCCAAACTCGCCTGATTCTCATGGCGGTCCGCTCTATGGACCGCCCTTTATCCTGCCTCTCTCGCTCACTCACTCACTCATCGCTCTCCAGCTCCGCTTAAGATTATGGTTGTCAGATGACAATTCCGACCGAGTCTGTTTGCTGTTTTAATCCACAGTTAAGAAAAAAACGGCTTTTTTTCCCCACGCGAACCTAAAGTCTGACGGCAAAATGCCGATAGTTATGAGTCATAAAAGTGTCAAATGCATTATTCATTCATATCTCTAATGTAACACCTTGTTACACCTGCTGTTCTCTGCTTTACGCCCACCTTAAAACATTAACGATTCGTTGTTAAAACGCGACGATTATGCGTCATCTCTCTTTACGCTTCGCTTACGCCCTCCAGGAAATATTTGCCCTAAGTAATTAATTTTCCAGCGGTTAGTCACGCCTGTTTTTAGCATATTATGCTGGTATACGATAAGTAAATGGCGCCTTGTAGGGCGTTAATGGCATTGTTAAAAATAATCGATCGCTGGCGAGGCGGGATAAAAGAGATATCGGGTCCATTAGGGTAATAAGCCCTTTGTTAGGACGAAATATAAATGAAACAAAGCTGATTTGTACAAAAAATAGACAAAATAAAAGCATCCCTGAAGGGTTCGCGAAAAAATTTGCCTTAAAAGTGTGATGCAGATCACGCTTTATCTAAAATTTCATGGTCCTGTCGTTGTATGTGTAAATCAGACGGGATAGATTTGCGTTGTTTTAGGAATAGTCTTAAAAGAATGTAAAAAGACGTCACGGAAGAGCGCAATAATTTAAAAAAGAATGGCCCTGGGGTTTTGACTAACACTGTAAATATGTCGTTCAGGACATGAGGCAGACTTCAGAGTACGTTTGGTTTTTGGCTGTCAATTTTTGCCATCTTTATACCTAACAACCAGCAACCCGTAACGCAGAGGGTTTTTCTGCGAAGCTCTCACGTCGTGTCTGTCAGGATGGAAAAAATGGGTACATCTGATTTACTGAAACATATTTATGATCTCAATCTGTCATATTTACTGCTTGCACAGCGATTAATTAACCAGGAAAAAGCTTCTGCAATGTTTCGCCTCGGAATTGATGAAGAGATGGCTAACGCATTGTCGCAATTAACTCTGCCGGAAATGGTAAAGTTAGCGGAAACCAATCAGTTGGTTTGCCAGTTTCGCTTTAACGATCACACTATTATTAACCGCCTGACGCAGGAATCTCGCGTGGATGATTTACAGCAAATCCACACCGGCATTTTATTATCCAGCCGTTTACTGCGTAATGCTTCTAAAGATGAAGTGCCGGCGAAGAAGAGGGCGATGTAAATGTCGGAAAAGAGCATTGTTCAGGAAGCGCGCGATATTCAACTCGCGATGGAGTTAATTACGCTCGGCGCGCGTTTGCAAATGCTGGAAAGCGAAACCCAGTTAAGCCGCGGCCGCTTAATTAAACTTTATAAAGAGCTGCGCGGCAGCCCGCCGCCGAAGGGCATGCTGCCTTTTTCCACCGACTGGTTTATGACGTGGGAGCAAAATATCCACGCCTCTATGTTCTGCAACGCCTGGCAGTTTATGCTAAAAACCGGCATGGCGACCGGCGTTGACGCGGTCATTAAAGCTTACCGCCTCTATCTCGAACAGTGTCCGCAATCGGACGAGGGCCCGCTGTTGGCGCTGACGCGCGCCTGGACCCTGGTGCGATTCGTTGAAAGTAATATGCTCGAACTGTCCGATTGCAAAAGCTGCAACGGCAGTTTCATTAACCATGCGCATCAGCCGGTCGGCAGCTTCGTCTGCAGCCTGTGCCAGCCGCCGTCGCGCGCGGTAAAAAGACGTAAACTTTCTGCAGATTCTGCCGATACCTTTCCACAACTGCTGGATGAACAGGTTAAACACGCCGTTTAAGTTTGTTCGCATCGTGGAAAGTCATCCAGCAGCGGGTATCCCCCGCTGCTTTTTTTTTGCCCACGATCTGAATAGCGCCTGCGGCTCTCTGGCTTAACTTCCACCAACACGTTACGGACGTAAGGATGTTCTAGTGCTGATCTTATTGGGTTATATCATTGTTGTCGCATCCGTGTTGGGCGGATATGCGCTGGTGGGTGGCCATCTGGGCGCCCTTTACCAGCCGTCAGAGCTGTTAATTATCGGCGGTGCCGCGCTTGGCGCTTTTTTCGTCGGCAACAACGGCAAGTCGATTAAAAAGACGGTAAAAGCGCTGCCAAAGCTGATGCGCGGCTCAAAATATAATAAAGCCCTTTATATGGATTTAATGGCGCTGCTCTATCGCCTGATGGCTAAGTCGCGTCAGCAGGGCATGCTGTCGCTGGAACGCGATATTGAAGATCCAACACAGAGCGAAATATTTGCTAATTATCCGCGTATTCTCGCCGATAAACAGCTAGTGGATTTTATTACCGATTATCTGCGTCTGATGGTCAGCGGCAACATGAACGCCTTTGAGATCGAGGCGCTGATGGATGAAGAGATCGAGACCTACGAACATGAAAGTGAAGTGCCAGCGCAAAGTCTATCCGCCGTCGGCGACGGCCTGCCCGCCTTCGGCATCGTGGCGGCGGTAATGGGCGTGGTGCACGCGCTGGCCTCAGCGGACCGTCCGGCGGCCGAACTGGGCGCGCTGGTGGCGCACGCGATGGTAGGAACCTTCCTCGGCATTCTGCTGGCGTATGGCTTTATTTCGCCGCTGGCGTCGGTACTGCGCCAGAAGTGCTCTGAAACCACCAAGATGATGCAGTGCATCAAGGTCACGCTGCTCTCCAGCCTGAACGGCTATGCGCCGCAGATTGCAGTGGAATTTGGCCGTAAGACGCTTTACTCCACCGAGCGTCCGTCGTTCAGCGAGCTGGAGGAGCACGTACGTAACGCGAAGAACCCGGCGAAACAGACTTCGGACGAAAGTGCATGAAGAACAGCAACCGCCCAATCATCGTCGTCAAAAAGCGCAAGCATAAAGGTCACGAAGGCGGTCACGGTTCCTGGAAGATCGCCTATGCCGACTTTATGACGGCGATGATGGCCTTCTTTATGGTGATGTGGCTGATCTCCATCTCCAGCCCGCAGGAGCTGGTGCAGATCGCTGAATATTTTAAAACGCCGCTTAAGGTCGCTCTGACCGGCGGCAAGCGCAGTAGCGATAGCGACAGCCCGATTCCAGGCGGCGGCGACGACGCGACGCGCATCCAGGGCGAGGTAAAAAAAGTCGTCAATATGGATGAGCAGAAGCGCAAGCTGGATGACATTCGCCTGAATCGCCTGCGCGAAAAGCTGGACCAGCTGATTGAAGCGGATCCGCGCCTGAAAGCCCTGCGTCCGCACCTGATTATCAACATGGTGGAAGAGGGGTTACGCATCCAGATTATCGACAGCCAGAACCGGCCGATGTTTAAAACCGGCAGCGCCGAAGTCGAGCCCTATATGCGCGACATCCTGCGCGGCATTGCGCCGCTGCTTAACGATATACCGAACCGCATCAGCCTGGCGGGCCATACCGACGACTTTCAGTACGCGAATGGCGATCGCGGCTACAGCAACTGGGAGCTTTCCGCCGATCGCGCCAACGCCTCGCGTCGCGAGCTGGTCATAGGCGGGCTCGACGGCGGCAAAGTCCTGCGCGTGGTCGGCATGGCCGACACCATGAAACTGAAAAATCGCGTCGGTAACGATGCCGTTAACCGCCGCATTAGCCTGCTGGTGTTGAACCACGACACCGAAGCGGCGATTGAAAAAGAGAACGCCGAGAGCGACGCCGTACAGGTGAGCGATCCGGCGGCCATAGAAAAGATTACCGCGCCGCCTGTGCCGCAAGGCAGCAGCCCGGTAACCACAACAGCCCCCTCACAGCCGAGGTGATCCCGTGAGCATGGACATCAGCGATTTTTACCAGACGTTTTTCGATGAGGCCGATGAGCTGTTAGCTGATATGGAGCAGCATCTGCTGGGGCTCGACCCCCAGGAGCCGGACTCCGAACAGCTAAATGCCATTTTCCGCGCCGCCCATTCGATAAAAGGCGGAGCCGGAACCTTCGGGTTTACGGTTTTGCAGGAAACTACCCACATTCTGGAAAATATTCTGGATGGTGCTCGTCGCGGCGAGATGCAGCTCAGCACCGACATCATCAACCTGTTTTTGGAAACCAAAGATATTATGCAGGAACAGCTCGATGCCTATAAAACCGCGCAGGAGCCTAACGCGGAAAGCTTTAACTACATCTGCGAAGCGCTGCGCCAGCTGGCGTTAGAAGCGAAAGGCCTGCCGGTAGCGGCTCCGGTCGTTGCCGTTGCGCCAGTGGCGCAGAGCGCGCCAGCCAGCAGTGGTCTGCGCGTGAAGCTGGTCGCCCTGAAAGAGAAAGAGGTCGACCTGATGCTGGAGGAGCTGAGCAATCTCGGCAGCCTGAGCAACGTGGTTAAAGGCAGCGATTTCCTTGAGGCGAGCATCGACGGCGTCAGCAAAGACGACATCGTCGCGGTGCTCTGCTTCGTGATTGAAGAGGCGCAGATCCGCTTCCCGGACGCTGACGCCGCGCCGGTTGCGGAGGTTGTGCCGGTCGCCGCGCCTGCGCCGGTCGCAGAGGCCGCGCCAGTGCAGAGCGCCAGCGTGAGTGAACTGCCGGTGGCGAAGCGCGAAGGCAAACGCGCCGCCGCGCCCGCTAAAAGCAGCGAATCCAGCAGCATCCGCGTCGCGGTGGAGAAGGTCGATCAGCTGATCAACCTGGTCGGCGAGCTGGTGATTACCCAGTCGATGCTGGCGCAGCGCTCGGGCGAACTTGACCCGGTGGCGCACGGCGACCTGCTGAACAGCATGGGCCAGCTGGAGCGCAACGCGCGCGATCTGCAGGAATCGGTGATGTCGATTCGTATGATGCCGATGGAGTATGTCTTCAGCCGCTTCCCGCGCCTGGTGCGCGACCTGGCGAGCAAGCTGGGTAAAGAGGTGGAGCTGACGCTGCTCGGCAGCTCTACCGAGCTCGACAAGAGCCTGATCGAACGCATTATCGATCCGTTAACGCATCTGGTGCGCAACAGCCTGGATCACGGCATCGAAGCACCTGAAAAACGCCTGGCGGCGGGCAAGGTGGCCACCGGCAACCTGACGCTGTCGGCAGAACATCAGGGCGGCAACATCTGTATCGAAGTCTCTGACGACGGTGCTGGCCTGAACCGTGAACGCATTCTCGCCAAGGCGCTCTCTTCCGGCCTGCCGGTCAGCGAAAACATGAGCGACGAAGAGGTCGGCATGCTGATTTTCGCACCGGGCTTCTCCACGGCTGAGCAGGTCACCGACGTGTCGGGCCGCGGCGTCGGCATGGATGTGGTTAAGCGAAACATTCAGGAGATGGGTGGCCATGTGGAGATCGCCTCGAAGCAGGGTAAAGGCACCACCATCCGTATTCTGCTGCCGCTGACGCTGGCGATCCTTGACGGCATGTCAGTGCGCGTGGCGGACGAAGTCTTTATCCTGCCGCTCAACGCGGTGATGGAATCCCTGCAGCCGCGCAGCGAAGAGCTGAAGCCGCTGGCGGGTGGCGAATGCGTGCTGGAGGTGCGCGGCGAGTACCTGCCGCTGGTTGAACTGTGGAATGTGTTTGACGTGCAGGGCGCGAAAACCGAGGCGACGCAGGGCATCGTGGTGATCCTGCAAAGCGCCGGAAAACGCTACGCGCTGCTGGTTGATCAGCTTATTGGCCAGCATCAGGTCGTGGTGAAAAATCTCGAAAGCAACTATCGCAAGGTGCCTGGCATCTCCGCCGCCACCATCCTCGGCGACGGCAGCGTCGCGCTGATCGTTGACGTGTCGGCGCTGCAATCGCTTAACCGTGAAAAACGTGTGGCCGGCGCGGCCGCCTGACTGACAACAAAAGGGTAGAAAAATGACTGGAATGGCAACCGTGACCAAAATCGCCGGCGAAACCGTCGGCCAGGAGTTCCTGGTATTTACGCTGGGAGACGAAGAGTACGGTATCGATATTCTTAAGGTGCAGGAGATCCGCGGCTACGATCAGGTCACGCGCATCGCCAACACGCCGGAGTTTATCAAGGGCGTCACCAATCTGCGCGGCGTCATCGTGCCGATTATCGATCTGCGCGTGAAGTTTTCCCAGCCGGACGTCGAGTACAACGACAACACCGTGGTGATCGTGCTGAATCTGGAGCATCGCGTCGTCGGCATCGTGGTGGACGGCGTCTCTGACGTGCTGTCGCTGACGCAGGATCAAATCCGTCCTTCGCCGGAATTTGCCGTCACCATGTCGACCGAATATCTGACCGGCCTTGGCGCGCTCGGCGAGCGTATGCTGATTCTGGTAGACATCGAGAAGCTGCTGAGCAGCGAAGAGATGGCGCTGATGGATACGCTGCGCAGCGCGTAAATCCTGCTTTTCACGAGCCGGGAATAAACCGGCTCGTAATTATTTACTTTAAAAACAATAAGAAGCGCATTTTAGCCATCCCACCTTGCGCTAAATATATCCCGTACTCTGCCGATACCCCTACTGCTTGATCTCCTACTTTTCCAGGGCTCCCTTATGCTAACCAAAATTCGTGTCGTCACCAGCCTGCTGCTGGTGTTATTGATGTTCGGCCTGTTCCAGGCGTTCTCAGGAGCAGTGTTTTTCTCTGCGTTGAGCGATGATAAAACCAGTTTCAACATATCGCAGCTCGCCAGCAAAAATTTGCAGGCGCTTAACGACGCCTATATGAGCCTTAACCAGAGCCGCGTCGTGCTGACGCGTATTCAGCTGCGTATCGCCAACAGTAAGGTGGATGGCAGCACGCCGGATATCGCCTCGCTGTTTACCGACAGCCAGCAATTTCAGAAAACCGCGGCAGCTAACTTTGAGCTGTTCAAGGCAATTCCGGACACGCCGGGGCTGAATAAAACACTCAACGACCGTCTGATGAACGCCTACGGCGCCTATGCGACCGCGCTGACCCAGCTGCAAACCGCGCTGCAGGCTAACAATCTCGCCGAGGCGGGCAAGGCGCCGGTGGCGCCGAGCCAGAACGCCTTTCTGCAGATCTACACCGACTGGCGCGCCGATCAGGCGCATCTGACCGAGCTGGGCGTGAAGAAAAACGCCAGCGCCTACACGCGCATGCTCTGGATCCTCGGCACCATCATGGCGCTGGTGGTGGTGGTTATTGCGCTGTGCTGGGTTGGCCTGCGCCGCGTGCTGATCGCTCCGCTGAACGCCAACATCGCCCATATCCAGCAGATTGCGCAGGGCGACCTGACGCAGCAGATCCACGCGGAAGGGCGCAATGAGATGAGCCAGCTGGCCGCCAGCCTGCACCAGATGCAGCAGGCCCTGGTGCAAACCGTCAGCAACGTGCGCGACGGCTCTGACGCCATCTTTACCGGCGCCAGCGAAATCTCTGCAGGCAACAACGATCTCTCCGCCCGCACCGAAGAGCAGGCGGCGTCGCTGGAGCAGACCGCCGCCAGCATGGAGCAGCTCACCGCCACGGTGAAGCAGAACGCCGAGAACGCCCGTCAGGCGTCGCAGCTGGCGCTGAGCGCTTCGGAAACCGCGCAGAAGGGCGGCAGCGTGGTGGACGGCGTGGTGAAAACCATGAGCGACATCGCGGGCAGCTCGAAGAAGATCGCCGATATTACCGGCGTCATCGACGGCATCGCCTTCCAGACCAATATTCTGGCGCTGAACGCGGCGGTGGAAGCGGCGCGCGCGGGCGAACAGGGCCGCGGCTTCGCGGTAGTGGCTGGCGAAGTGCGCAGCCTGGCGCAGCGCAGCGCGCAGGCGGCGAAAGAGATCAAATCGCTGATCGAAGACTCGGTGAACCGCGTCAACGCGGGCTCGCAGCTGGTGGGCACCGCGGGCGACACCATGAACGAAATCGTCAGCGCGGTGACGCGCGTCACCGACATCATGGGGGAGATCGCCTCGGCGTCGGACGAGCAGAGCCGCGGCATCGACCAGGTTGGTGAGGCAGTGACGGAGATGGATCGCGTGACCCAGCAGAACGCCTCGCTGGTGGAGGAGTCCGCCGCGGCGGCCGCCTCGCTGGAGTCGCAGGCGAGCCGTCTGAGCCAGTCGGTAGCGGTCTTCAGGATCCCGCGCGCCGCGGCTGTCGGCACCCGCCACGTGCAGATCGCGGCGCCTGTGGTCAGCCCGGCCTCCGCCGCGCCGCGCAAAGCGCTGGCCGCCCCTGCCAGCGACGCCAACTGGGAAACCTTCTGATCGGCCTCACCCTTTACTCTGCCGGGCAGCCGCCCGGCAGTCACCCCTCCAGCGTCACACCGCACTTTAAAAACCTACATAACTGTAAAAACCGTTAAAGAGGCTCAAATCTGGTGGCCGCCCGCCGATAGAGAGCCTGCACGTTTTTTTATGACTTCCGGGAAAATATATGTTGAAACGAATCAAAGTGGTAACCAGCCTGATCGCCGTGCTGGCTATCTTTAGCCTGCTGCAGCTCACGTCAGGCGGGCTCTTCTGGTCCGCGCTGCACAAAGATAAAGAGGCCTTCGCGCTGGCACAGGTCTCCACCAGCAACGTCACGGCGATGACCGACGCCTGGATCGCGCTGAATCAGACGCGTATCACCCTCAATCGCGCCATGCTGCGGCTGCAGAGCAGCACGGCGGCGCAGATCAATGGCGGCCAGCTGGACGAGCTGGTCAGGCAGACCGAGCAGCAGCTGGCGCAGGCCGATCGCCATTTCAAAGTCTATTACGATCTTCCAGCTACGCCGGGCCTTGAGGTCGCGCTGCGCGACCGTCTCGAAGCGCAGTACGCCAGCTATCATGACGGCCTTGCTGGCATGCTGGAGCGCCTGAAGGCGCGCGATCTGGAGGGAATGTTCCGCTTCAATATCGAGCAGATCCAGAACTCAACGCAGGCGGCCTACGGTGAATGGCGCGCGAAGCAGACCCTGCTCGCCGCGCAGGGTGCCGAGCAGAACCAGCGCGCCTTTACCCAGATGATGTGGCTGCTGGCGGCGGTGGCGCTGCTGGTAATCGGCGTGGTGGTCGCCTGCTGGTTCGGCCTGCGTCAGGTATTGATCCTGCCGCTGCGCCAGCTGCTGACCCATATTCGCACCATTGCGGCGGGCGATCTTACCCAGCCGATTACGGTAGAAGGGCGCAATGAGATGAGCCAGCTGGCGAACGGCCTGCAGGAGATGCAGCAGGCGCTGGTCAGCACCGTCAGCAACGTGCGCGACGGCTCCGACGCCATTCTGAGCGGTGCCAGCGAAATCGCTGCGGGCAACAACGATCTCTCCGCCCGCACCGAAGAGCAGGCGGCGTCGCTGGAGCAGACCGCTGCCAGCATGGAGCAGCTCACCGCCACGGTGAAGCAGAACGCCGAGAACGCCCGTCAGGCGTCGCAGCTGGCGCTGAGCGCCTCGGAAACCGCCCGCAAAGGCGGCAACGTGGTGGACGGCGTGGTGAAAACCATGAGCGACATCGCGGGCAGCTCGAAGAAGATCGCCGATATTACCGGCGTCATCGACGGCATCGCCTTCCAGACCAATATTCTGGCGCTGAACGCGGCGGTGGAAGCGGCGCGCGCGGGCGAACAGGGTCGCGGCTTCGCCGTAGTGGCTGGCGAAGTGCGCAGCCTGGCGCAGCGCAGCGCGCAGGCGGCGAAAGAGATCAAGGCGCTGATCGAAGACTCGGTGAACCGCGTCAACGCGGGTTCGCAGCTGGTGGGCAGCGCGGGCGATACCATGAGTGAAATCGTCGGCGCGGTGACGCGCGTCACCGACATCATGGGGGAGATCGCCTCGGCGTCGGACGAGCAGAGCCGCGGCATCGACCAGGTTGGTCAGGCGGTGACGGAAATGGATCGCGTGACCCAGCAGAACGCCTCGCTGGTGGAGGAATCCGCCTCGGCGGCCGCCTCGCTGGAAGAGCAGGCGAGCCGCCTCAGCCAGTCGGTGGCGGTGTTTAACATCCCACGCGCCGCGCAGACGGCTGTCGGCACCCGCCATGCCCAGATCGCGGCGCCTGCGTTCAGCGCCGCCGCCGCGCCGCGTAAAGCAGTGGCGGCGCCCGCGGGCGGCGATAACTGGGAAACCTTTTAACCCGCAACGCACTGCCCGCAGGGAAGCGGGTCTCTTCTATCCTGTCTGTTGCCGCGCCGGTGACGCGCTCTTTTTTCATTTTCTCTCCAGCTGGTCCAACCCTTCGTTTCCTGCAAAAAGATCCCCTCGCTGAGGCCGATAACTGGTGAGATCCGCCAACCAATGAGGTGTTTATGTTTAATCGAGTACGCGTTGTTTCCGGGCTGCTGGGTGTGCTGGCGCTGTTTGTTCTGCTCCAGCTGGTTTCCGGAAGCGCTTTTTTTAATACGGTGAAAGCCGACAAAGAGAATTTTGCTTATAACCAGCGTCTCGCGACGCTACAGCAGGCGATGGGCACCTCATGGGTTTCCCTGGTACAGGCACGCAATACCCTGAACCGGGCTGGCATCCGTTACCTGCTGGACAGTCAGCAGGCCGGTTCCGGCGCGACGGTGCAGGATCTGGTGGCGCTGGCCAACCAGGAGCTGAAGGTCGCCGATCAGGGCTTCGCCGACTTTAACGCCAATCTGTCCGAAAAGGGGAAAACCGCCGAAAACGTGCTGGCGCTGCAGGCGAACTATAAAGCCTACCGCGACGCGCTGACCGAGCTGACCGGCTTCCTTGCCGCCGGTAACTTCAAGGGCTTTGTCGACCAGCCGACACAGGGTTTTCAGGATAAGTTTGAAAACGATTACAACGCCTGGCAGAGCCACAACCAGCAGCTGGCAAAGGAGGGGGTTGACGCCAATGACCTCGCTTACAGCCACGCCATTCTGATGGCGATCGGCCTGGTGGTCGCCTCGCTGCTGATTAGCCTGCTGGTCTGGACGGTGATGCGCAGCGCGCTGATCGCTCCGCTGAAGCTGAGCATCGAGCATATCCGCCATATCGCGCGCGGTGACCTGACGCAGCCCATTACCTGTAGCGTCCGCAACGAGCTGGGCGACTTGCTTGAGGCGCTGCAGGAGATGCAGCAGGCGCTGGTGCGCACCGTCTCAACCGTGCGCGACGGCGCGGACGCCATCTATACCGGCGCCAGCGAAATCGCCGTTGGTAATAACGATCTCTCGTCTCGCACTGAAGAGCAGGCGGCGTCGCTGGAGCAGACCGCCGCCAGCATGGAGCAGCTCACCGCCACGGTGAAGCAGAACGCCGAGAACGCCCGTCAGGCGTCGCAGCTGGCGCTGAGCGCCTCGGAAACCGCGCAGAAGGGCGGCAGCGTGGTGGACGGCGTGGTGAAAACCATGAGCGACATCGCGGGCAGCTCGAAGAAGATCGCCGATATCACTAGCGTCATCGACGGCATCGCCTTCCAGACCAATATTCTGGCGCTGAACGCGGCGGTGGAAGCGGCGCGCGCGGGCGAGCAGGGCCGCGGCTTCGCGGTGGTGGCGGGAGAAGTGCGCAGCCTGGCGCAGCGCAGCGCGCAGGCGGCGAAAGAGATTAAAGCGTTGATCGAGGATTCAGTGGCGCGCGTCAATACCGGCTCGGTGCTGGTAGAGAGCGCAGGCGAGACCATGCATGACATCGTTAGCGCGGTGACGCGCGTCACCGACATCATGGGCGAGATCGCCTCGGCGTCGGACGAGCAGAGCCGCGGTATCGATCAGGTTGGCCTCGCGGTGACGGAGATGGATCGCGTCACTCAGCAGAACGCTGCGCTGGTGGAAGAGTCCGCTTCGGCGGCCGCCTCACTGGAAGATCAGGCAAGCCGACTGAAACAGGCCGTTTCTGTGTTCAATATTGGTAAAGAATTTGTCGCCCAGGCCGTTAACAGAACTACGGCGTCGAAAAGTTTACGGCTGGATGCGCTGGCTGCGGCCTCCCGTGCGCCAGCTGTTCGCAGCGACGATAACTGGGAAACCTTTTAATTGCCTGGATGGTCGGGCTGGCGGCAACGCCGCCCGACATAGCAGCAAAATTTAATGAATTACGTACAGTGCCAGGTGACCTGAAATGAAGAAATCGACGTTACTGGATCAAACCGAAGCGACCACGCTGCTCTCGCAGATGGTGCAGCGCCTGCCGCTTTCGGATACACACTTTCGTCGTATCAGCCAGCTGATCTATCAGCGCGCTGGCATTGTGCTGGCCGACCACAAGCGCGAGATGGTCTACAACCGTCTGGTGCGCCGTCTGCGCACGCTGAACATTGACGACTTCGGCCGCTATCTGGCGCTGCTGGAGAACGACGTCAACAGCGCAGAGTGGCAGGCCTTTATCAACGCACTGACCACCAACCTGACGGCGTTTTTCCGCGAGGCGCACCACTTCCCCATTCTGGCGGAACATGCGCGCAAGCGCGCGGGCAGCTTTAACGTCTGGTGCGCCGCCGCCTCGACCGGCGAAGAGCCTTACTCGATCGCCATGACGCTGGCGGAAACGCTGGGCGCCGGTCCGGGCAAGTTCCAGGTGCACGCCAGCGATATCGATACCCAGGTGCTGGAGAAGGCGATTTCCGGCGTCTATCGCCAGGAAGAGCTGCGCACGCTGTCGCAGCAGCAGATGCAGCGCTTTTTCCTGCGCGGCACCGGCCCGCATAGCGGCATGGTGCGGGTGCGTCCGGAACTGGCGAACAGCGTTAACTTCGCCCAGCTTAACCTGCTGGCGAACGAGTGGGCGCTGCCGGGGCCTTTCGATGCGATCTTCTGCCGCAACGTAATGATCTATTTCGATAAAGAGACGCAGGAAAAGATTCTGCGCCGTTTTGTTCCCCTGCTGAAGCCGGGCGGACTGCTGTTTGCCGGTCATTCAGAGAACTTTAGTCAGATCAGCAAAGAGTTCTGGCTGCGTGGACAAACCGTCTATGGACTGACGAAGGAAAGATGATGAGCAAAATCACCGTAATGTGCGTGGACGACTCCGCGCTGATGCGCCAGTTGATGACCGAAATCATTAACAGTCATCCCGATATGGAGATGGTGGCGACAGCGCCCGATCCGCTGGTCGCCCGCGATTTAATCAAGCAGTACAACCCGCAGGTGCTGACGCTGGACGTGGAGATGCCGCGCATGGACGGCCTCGACTTTCTCGAGAAGCTGATGCGTCTGCGTCCGATGCCGGTCGTGATGGTGTCGTCGCTGACCGGCAAAGGGTCGGAGATTACCCTGCGCGCGCTGGAGCTGGGGGCGGTGGATTTCGTCACCAAGCCGCAGCTCGGCATCCGCGAAGGGATGCTCTCCTACAGTCAGACGATCGCCGACAAGATCCGCGCGGCGGCGCGCGCGCAGCTGCACGCCCGTCCGATGATGCCGGCGCCAGCGACCTTAAAGGCGGGGCCGCTGCTGAGCAGCGAAAAGCTGATCGCCATCGGATCTTCCACCGGCGGCACCGAAGCGATTCGCCACGTGCTGCAGCCGCTGCCGCCGACCAGTCCGGCGCTGATGATCACCCAGCATATGCCGCCGGGCTTTACCAAATCCTTCGCCGATCGCCTTAACAAGCTCTGTCAAATCACGGTGAAAGAGGCGGAGGACGGCGAGCGCATCCTGCCTGGGCATGCCTACATCGCCCCTGGCGCGATGCATATGGAGCTGGCGCGCAGCGGCGCCAACTATGTCGTAAAACTGAACGAAGGGCCGCCGGTGAACCGTCACAAACCCTCTGTGGACGTGCTGTTCAAATCGGTGGCGCTTAACGCCGGACGTAACGCGGTGGGCGTCATTCTCACCGGCATGGGCAACGACGGCGCGACGGGCATGCTGGAAATGCATCGCGCCGGCGCCTGGACCATCGCACAGAGCGAAGCCTCCTGCGTGGTCTTTGGCATGCCGCGAGAAGCCATCGCCAGCGGCGGTGTAAGCGAAGTCGTGGATTTAGGCAACATCAGCCAGCATATGCTGGCAAAAATTAGCGCCGGACAGGCACTGCGTATTTAACAGGCCCGTCCTGCCGGGCGAGATAACATAGGAGTAATTATGGCTGATAAAAACATGCGCTTTTTGGTGGTGGACGACTTCAACACGATGCGTCGTATTGTACGTAACCTGCTAAAAGAGCTGGGCTTCAATAACGTCGAAGAAGCGGAAGATGGCGTAGACGCGCTGGGCAAACTGAAAGCGGGCGGTTTCGACTTCGTGATCTCCGACTGGAACATGCCGAACATGGATGGCCTGCAGCTGCTGCAGACCATTCGCGCCGACGCGGCGCTGGGCAAGCTGCCGGTGCTGATGGTGACCGCAGAAGCGAAGAAAGAGAACATTATCGCGGCCGCGCAGGCTGGCGCCAGCGGCTACGTGGTGAAGCCGTTCACCGCCGCCACGCTGGAAGAGAAGTTAGGCAAGATCTTCGAAAAACTGGGCATGTAAGGAGATGTGATGAGCGACCTTCCGAAACCAACTGAGGATGTCTCGGCACACGATATCATTGCTCGCATTGGCTCTCTGACGCGCATGCTGCGCGACAGCCTGCGCGAGCTGGGTCTGGACAAAGCCATCGCCGATGCGGCTGAAGCCATTCCCGATGCCCGCGACCGTCTGGATTACGTCGTGCAGATGACGGCGCAGGCCGCCGACCGCGCGCTGAACTGCGTCGAGGCGGCGCAGCCGCATCAGGATAAAATGGAAGCCGGGGCAACCCAGCTGAAAGGGCGCTGGGACCAGTGGTTTGAAAACCCGATTGAACTGGCCGACGCGCGGGAGTTGGTGACGGATACGCGCGCATTCCTCAGCGAAGTGCCAGATCATACCGCCTTTACCAACAAGCAGCTGCTTGAAATCATGATGGCGCAGGATTTCCAGGACCTGACCGGTCAGGTGATCAAGCGCATGATGGATGTGATCCAGGAGATTGAGCGCCAGCTGTTGATGGTGCTGCTGGAGAACATGCCGGAAGTCAGCGCCGAGAAGCGTCAGGAGGGCACCAGCCTGCTGAACGGTCCGCAGATCCACGCCGATGCGCCAGGCGTGGTGGCGAACCAGGATCAGGTCGATGACCTGCTGGATAGCTTAGGGTTTTAACCCTGTGTGACCAGCCCTCAGGCTGGCCACAACCTGCCATAAGCGGGACCGCTTTCCAGCGGTCCCGTTCCTCATTGCCAGACTCATCCGCCAAAGAACGCCTCTTTTCCCCGTTTTATCTTCGCTTTAACCAAAGCCAAATTTGGCATCCTGTGTTCAAGATCCCTACCCACAGAGGTTTGTCGTGGCTGAAGAGAGCGACGAGGACAAAACAGAATCGCCCACACCCCACCGACTTGAAAAAGCGCGTGAAGAGGGGCAGATTCCGCGTTCGCGCGAGCTGACGTCGGTGCTGATGCTGCTGGTGGGCCTGATGATCCTCTGGCTGGGCGGCACGCTGATGGCGCGCCAGCTGGCGGCGATGGTCGCCTCCGGGCTGCGCTTCGACCACAGCATGGTGAGCGACAGTAAGCTGATTATTGGCCATATCAGCAACCTGATTGGCCTGGCGGTGATGGCGCTTCTGCCACTCATGGGCGGGCTGGTGCTGGTGGCGATCGCTGCGCCGATGCTGCTGGGCGGCATCGTGCTCAGCGGCAAATCGATCAAGATGGATTTCAAAAAGCTCAACCCGCTGCCCGGCTTCGCCCGCATGTTTGCCGCTCAGGCCTGGACCGAACTCTTTAAGGGCATCCTCAAGGCGATTCTGGTGGGCAGCGTCGGCGGCTGGTACATCTGGTCGCACTGGCCGGAGATGCTGCGGCTGATCAGCCAGTCCCCTACCAATGCATTGATGCACGGGCTGGGGATGATCGCCGCCTGCTGCGCGCTGGTGATCCTTGGCCTTATCCCGATGGTGGGCTACGACGTTTTCTGGCAGCTCTACAGCTACTACAAAAAGCTGCGTATGTCGCGTCAGGAGATCCGCGACGAATTCAAACAGCAGGAGGGCGACCCGCACGTTAAAGGACGCATTCGCCAGGCGATGCGCGCCGCCGCGCGCCGCCGCATGATGTCCGATGTGCCTAAGGCGGACGTGATCGTGACCAACCCGACGCACTACTCGGTGGCGCTGCAGTACAACGAGAACAAGATGAGCGCGCCGAAAGTGGTGGCGAAAGGCGCGGGCGAGGTGGCGTTGAAGATCCGTGAAATCGCCGCGGAGCACCGCATTCCGCTGCTGGAGGCGCCGCCGCTGGCGCGCGCCCTCTACCGGCATACTGAAATCGGCCAGCAGATCCCCGGCGCGCTTTACGCGGCGGTGGCGGAAGTGCTGGCCTGGGTCTGGCAGCTGCGCCGCTGGAAGCGTGAAGGCGGCCTGATCCCAAACAAACCGAAAAACCTGCCGGTCCCGGCAGAGATGGACTTTGCAGGAGAGAAGCGAAACGATGGCTAACCTGGCCGCAAAACTGCGTTTACCGAGCAACCTGAAAGATACACAGTGGCAGGTGCTTGCCGGTCCCGTGTTGATCATGATGATCCTGTCGATGATGGTGCTGCCGCTGCCCGCCTTCATCCTCGATCTGCTGTTCACCTTTAACATCGCGCTCTCAATTATGGTGCTGCTGGTGGCCATGTTCACCCAGCGCACGCTGGAGTTCGCCGCCTTCCCAACCGTTCTGCTCTTCTCAACGCTGCTGCGTCTGGCGCTGAACGTCGCCTCGACGCGTATCATTCTGATGGAAGGCCACACCGGCGCGGGCGCTGCGGGGCGGGTCGTTGAGGCGTTCGGCCACTTCCTTGTCGGCGGCAACTTCGCCATCGGCATTGTGGTGTTCGTTATCCTGGTGGTGATTAACTTTATGGTTATCACCAAGGGTGCGGGGCGTATCGCGGAAGTCGGCGCGCGCTTCGTGCTTGATGGCATGCCGGGCAAACAGATGGCGATCGACGCTGACCTGAACGCCGGGCTGATCGGCGAACAGGAGGCGAAAACGCGCCGCAGCGAAGTGACGCAGGAAGCGGACTTCTACGGCTCCATGGACGGTGCCAGTAAGTTTGTACGCGGCGACGCCATCGCCGGCATTATCATTATGGTGATCAACGTCATCGGCGGACTGATGGTTGGCGTCGTGCAGCACGGTATGGACGTGGGCCACGCCGCCGAAACCTATACGCTGCTGACCATCGGCGACGGTCTGGTGGCGCAGATCCCGGCGCTGGTGATCTCAACCGCGGCGGGCGTCATTGTCACCCGCGTCGGCACCGATCAGGATGTCGGCGAGCAGATGGTGGGGCAGCTCTTCAATAACCCGCGCGTGATGCTGCTCAGCGCCGGCGTGCTCGGCCTGCTTGGCATGGTGCCCGGCATGCCCAACTTCGTGTTTCTGCTGTTTACCGGCGCGCTGCTCGGCCTGGCCTGGTGGATGCGCGGCCGCGAGATGGAGGCGAAGAAGAATCCGGAAGCCGCCAGCAGCGCGGTAATGAAAGCGTCCGATACGCCAGCCAATACCGAAGCCTCCTGGACCGACGTGCAGCTGGAGGATACGCTGGGCATGGAGGTCGGCTATCGGCTGATCCCGATGGTGGACAGCACCCAGAACGGCGAGCTGCTGGGCCGTATCCGCAGCATCCGTAAAAAGGTGGCGCAGGATGTCGGCTTTCTGCCGCCGGTGGTGCATATTCGCGACAATATGGAGCTGCCGCCTGCGCGCTACCGCATTCTGATGAAAGGGGTGGAGATCGGCAGCGGCGATGCCTATCCTGGCCGCTGGATGGCGATTAACCCAGGCACGGCGGCGGGCACGCTGCCGGGCGAGGCGACGGTCGATCCTGCGTTCGGCCTGGCGGCCATCTGGATCGACAGCGCGCTGAAAGAGCAGGCGCAGATCCAGGGCTTTACCGTGGTTGAGGCGAGCACCGTGGTGGCGACCCACCTTAACCACCTGATTGGCCAGTACGCCAGCGAGCTGTTTGGTCGTCAGGAGGCGCAGCAGCTGCTCGATCGCGTCAGTCAGGAGATGCCGAAGCTGACGGAAGATCTGGTGCCGGGCGTCATCACCCTGACGACGCTGCACAAGGTGCTGCAAAATCTGCTGGTCGAGCGCGTCTCGATTCGCGACATGCGCACCATTATCGAAACGCTGGCGGAGCATGCGCCGGTGCAGAACGATCCGCAGGAGTTGACCAGCGTGGTGCGTGTGGCGCTGGGCCGCGCCATTACCCAGCAGTGGTTCCCGGGCAATGATGAAGTGCAGGTGATCGGCCTCGATACTACGCTTGAACGTCTGCTGCTGCAGGCGCTGCAGGGCGGCGGCGGGCTGGAGCCGGGCCTGGCCGACCGACTGCTGGAGCAGGCGCAGGCCGCGCTGCAGCGTCAGGAGATGCTGGGCGCGCCGCCGGTGCTGCTGGTCAATCATCCGCTGCGCGCGCTGCTGGCGCGTTTCCTGCGCCGCAATCTGTCGCAGCTGGTGGTGCTCTCCAATATGGAGCTGACCGACAATCGCAATATCCGTATGACCGCCACCATCGGAGGCAAGTAATGCGTTATGGATTTTGGGGGCTGGCGCTGCTGTCGCTGACGGCGCTGCCGCTTTACGCCGCGTCGGGCGCGTGGCACGCCAGCGTGAGCGGTCCGCCGCTAAGCAATCGCGGCGCGTGGGTGAAATCGAAGCCGCTGCGTGCGCCGCCGGGCGTTTCCGGCACGGTCAATCTGATTAACTGGCGCTATCAGCTTACCGGCGCGGCCCCCTCGGGATTGCAGGTGAAGCTTTGCGGCGCGCAGCGCTGCGCCTCGCTGGAGGGCGGCAGCGGCGCGACGCGCGAGCTGGCCTCGCTGGATGCCAGCGAAACGCTCTATATGGTGTTCGGCGTGGCGGGCAGGGGCGCATTGCCGCCGGGGCTGCAGGTGCTGAGCAGCGAAGTGATGGTGAATTACCAGAATTAAAGGCGCGGGAAGGGCAACCTAAAGCGCGCACAGAAGTGAGCTGTACGGAGAGTCTGGACCGAAGAGCAAAGCGTCCCGCGGCAGGGACAAAAACGCCGGGAGCGTTTTTGAACGGCGCAGAGCGCTGGCCCGTTACGGGCGCACCTCAGGGATGAGGTGCGTATCCCCGCGGGCCGAGCGCGCATGGATGCCTCGAGCGACTTTGCGATCGGGCCAGACTATCCGTACCTGCACCACGCCTTAACAAAAAACCCCGCAAAGCGGGATTTTTTGTTTGTTACATACGCTCGACGGTCTTAATGCCGAGGGTGTCCAGACCCTGCTTCAGCGTCTTCGCCGTCAGCGCGGCCAGCTGCAGGCGGCTCTGGCGCGTCGCCTCATCCTCTGCGCTGAGGATCGGGCAGTGCTCGTAAAAGCCGGAGAACAGACCCGCCAGATCGTAGAGATAGGCGCACATCACGTGCGGCGTGCCGTCGCGCGCCACCTGGGTAATGGTCTCTTCGAACTGCAGCAGGCGCGTCGCCAGCTGCGCTTCGCGATCCTCGGTAATCGCCAGCGGTGCGTCGATGCTGTCGACGTCGACGCCCGCTTTACGGAACACGGAGAGCACGCGGGTGTAGGCGTACTGCATATAGGGCGCCGTGTTGCCCTCGAACGCCAGCATATTGTCCCAGTCGAAAATGTAATCGGTGGTGCGGCTCTTCGACAGATCGGCATACTTCACCGCGCCGATGCCGACCACTTCCGCCAGCTGCTGCAGCTCCGCTTCGCTCATCTCCGGGTTCTTCTCGCGCACCAGCGCCAGCGCGCGATCGTGCGCCTCGTCCAGCAGATCGGCGAGCTTGATGGTGCCGCCGCTGCGGGTTTTAAACGGACGGCCGTCTTTGCCCAGCATCATACCGAAGGCGTGATGCTCCAGCGGAACGGATGCCGGCACGTAGCCCGCTTTGCGCACGATAGTCCACGCCTGCTGCAGATGCTGATGCTGGCGCGAATCGATGTAGTAGAGCACACGATCGGCCTTAAGCGTCTCATAACGGTATTTGGCGCAGGCGATATCGGTGGTTGTGTAGAGGTAGCCGCCATCTTTCTTTTGAATGATGACCCCCATCGGTTCGCCTTCTTTATTTTTGAACTCGTCGAGAAACACCACGGTCGCGCCTTCGCTGGTGACCGCCAGCCCTTTGGCGCGCAGATCCTCGACGATGCCCGGCAGCATGTCGTTATAGAGGCTTTCGCCCATCACATCTTTACGCGTCAACGTCACGTTAAGACGGTCATAAATCAGCTGGTTCTGGCCCATGGTGATATCGACCAGCTTCTTCCACATGGTGCGGCAATATTCGTCGCCGCCCTGCAGCTTAACCACATAGGCGCGTGCGCGCTCGGCGAAGGCTTCGTCCTCGTCGTAGGTGCGCTTCGCTTCACGATAGAAGGCTTCGAGGTCGGCGAGCGCTATCGCTTCATGATGCTCGTTCTGTTGCTTTTCCAGATAGGCGATCAGCATGCCGAACTGCGTGCCCCAGTCGCCCACATGGTTAGCGCGGATCACGTTATGACCCAGAAAAGACAGGGTGCGCACGGCGGCGTCGCCGATGATGGTGGAGCGAACGTGGCCAACATGCATCTCTTTCGCCACGTTCGGCGCGGAGTAGTCCACGACGATGGTTTGCGGCTCAACGGCGGCGACGCCCAGGCGCGGCTGCGTCAGCGCCAGCTTCGCCTGCGCGGCCAGCCAGTCGCGGTCGAGAAAAATATTGATGAAGCCTGGCCCGGCGATCTCCACCTTGCTGGCGATGCCGTTGAGATCAAGATGCGCAATCACGCTTTCAGCCAGCTGTCGCGGCGCCTGACCCAGCTTTTTCGCAACGGCCATAATGCCATTTGCCTGATAATCCCCAAACTGAACCTTGGCGGACTGGCGAACCTGGGGTTCACAGTCGGCCGGCGCACCGGCTAAAATCATCGCCTGACTGACTTTTTCGGAAAGAAGAGCCTGAATATTCACCGCATTACCTTCATGTGCTAAAAGGCTCGTCTGCCGCGCAGAGAGCCGTTGTCCTCACTCTGCCGACGCGCCCAAAGGCCGCGCAGAATGGAAAAAAGAAGAGGGGAAGTATACGTGAAATGTCACCTTGCGTCAGCAGCCGCCGCGCAAGAGAGCATGCGGGGAAACGGCGTCAGGCCGGTTTCCCGAAACAGAGAGATTAGCGACGGCGAAGATGGCGACGAGGATTTTTGACGCTTTTGTCTTCACGCACCTTCCAGTGGCGGGAAATTGCAAATCCCATCAGTGCGATCAGGACTGCGACAACAATGAGCATAGACATAGAGCCATTCCTTGTAGTTGTGTTAGGTCAAATTTATAAGAAAGGGGGGTTGGCTGCAATTGTTTGCCGGGAAAATGGGATTTATCTTATTGTACAAATGAAAGCTATTTTTTTCATTGAGTTAGGTTAATTTCATCCAGCAATGGCTGGCCCTGAAGAGGGGATAAATCCGAATTAAAAGGGTAATTTACATGGTTTTACGGCAAAATTACGGCCAAATCGGATGATTCCTAACATTTAATCGCGCCTGAAGCAGTGCTGGCGCGACTTTCCATTTATTAGAAAACTTAAACTAGCTGAGACATTTTATGACTTTTGCCCCGGTGTTTCCCTGTGAATTACAGGACTTAGAGACAGATCTGGCGCGCTTCAGCGCCTCGCTGCAACAATTTGCCGATCGCCTCGGATTAAACTTAGCGGCGCTTGAGGCTGACCATATCGCAGTGCGCTGTCATCAGAACACCACGGCGGAGCGCTGGAAGCTGGGACTGATGAAAATGGGTACGCTGTTCTCGGAAGCGATCATCAACGGACGGCCCATCTGCCTGTTTAAACTGCATCAGCCTCTGCAGCTCAACGGCTGGGAGCTGGACGTTATCGAACTTCCCTGGCCAGGGGAAAAGCGCTATCGGCACGAAGGCTTTGAGCATGTGGAAATCGTGCTGCGCGGCGATCACCAGACGCTGGGCGTGCGCGCCATGGCGCTGCTCAGCGACGACGCGCTGACGCAGCCAGGCATTTCGTTCAAAACCAGCTCGCCGCAGGGCGAAAACGAGCGGCTGCCCAACCCGACGCTGGCAGTGACCGACGGGCAGACCACAATAAAATTCCATCCGTGGCGACTGGAGGAGATTGTCGCCAGCGAGGCGGGCTAAGCGCGCGCAACGACGGCGGCGCTTAGCCGGTCGAGCGCCTCTTCCAGCATGGCGTGGGTGCAGCCGAAATTAAAGCGCACAAAGCGATCGTCGCCAAAATCGCGTCCGGGCGAAAAGCCTAACCCCTGGTTTTCAAAATAGAGCGCCGGGCTGGCGACATCCAGCCCGCCGCACGCTATCCAGCCCAGGTAGGTCGCTTCCGGACTGGCCATCGACAGGCCCGGCAGCGCGTTAACCGCGGCGTGCAGACGATCGCGGCTGACGCGCAGATAGGCGAGCAGCCCCTCCAGCCACGCGTCGCCGCCGCGCCAGGCCGCTTCGGCGGCGACCAGCGCCAGGATATCAACCTCGGGCACGATGCCGTAGCGCGCCTGCTTAAAGCGCGCCCGCAGTTCCGCATTGGGAATAATCGCCAGCGACGCGCCGAGTCCGGCGATATTGAAAGTTTTAGAGGGCGAAATCAGCGTAACGCTGCGCTGAGCGGCATCTTCGCTCAGGCTGGCAAAGGGAATATGTCGGACGCCGGGCTCCAGCAGCAGATCGCAGTGGATCTCATCGGAACAGACGATCAAATCGTGCTGACGCGCAAAAGCCAGCTGCGCTTCCAGCTCGTCACGGCGATAGACGGTGCCGCCGGGATTCTGCGGGTTGCACAACATCAAAAGCTTCTCTTTGCCGTTAAGCAGGGCTGAAGCTTCGCTGAGATCGACGAGCCAGCGCCCCGACTGGAGTTTCAACGGCAGGGTGATCTGCTCGCGCGCCGCCAGCTTCGCCGCGCCGCTAAAAGGAGGATAGATGGGCGAAGGCGAGATTGAGCGCTCGTCGGGCGCGGTAAGCGCGCGCACCGTCAGATTGAGTCCGCTCACTACACCGGGGAGCACCACAATCCACTCCGGCTCTACTTTACACTGGTAGCGCTGTTCGAAGCGCGCAATGGCGGCGTCGATCAATCCGGTCGGGCGGTCGCCATAGCCAAAAACGCCATGTTCGGCGCGGGTTTTTATCGCGTCGATAATGCAATCAGGCGAGCGAAAATCGGTGTCCGCAACCCACAAAGGAAGGATGTCCCGGTCACGATATTTGTTCCATTTGAGGCTATTGGTGTGACGACGGTCTATCCGTTGGTCAAAATTGAATGCCATGTGTCGGTTTCCACGTAAACTCATTGGTAGTCAGACTAACTTATCGCCCTGTGTCGAACCAGACGTCATGTAAAGGAGGAGTAGATGACCCTACTGGAAATTTGCTGTTACGGCGTGGATTGCGCCATGACGGCGCAGCAGGCTGGCGCCGATCGCGTTGAGCTCTGTTCCGGACCGCGCGAAGGCGGCCTGACCCCATCGTCTGGTTCGCTGGAAGCGGCGCGCCGGGAACTATCCATTCCGGTTCATCCCATCGTTCGGCCGCGCGGCGGCGACTTCTGCTACACCGCGCGTGAATTTGAAATTATGAAGTCCGACGTGGCGAAAATTCGCGAAATGGGATTTCCCGGCCTGGTGATCGGCATGCTGGATGAGGAGGCACATATTGACCGATCGCGTATGCGGCAGATTATGGCGCTGTGCGACGGCATGCAGGTGACTTTTCATCGCGCCTTCGATCTTTGCCACAGCCCCAATCGCGCGCTGGAGGAGTTAACCGCGCTGGGGGTGGCGCGCATCCTGACATCCGGCCAGCAGCAGAGCGCGGAAAACGGAATTGCATTATTAAGGGAACTTAATGAACAGAGCGAAGGTCCAATCATTATGGCCGGTGCTGGCGTACGCCTGAGCAATCTGCAAAAGTTCCTGGACAGCGGACTGAGCGAGGTTCACAGCTCCGCCAGCCGCCTTGTCACCTCACCGATGCGCTATCGTAAAGCCGGTGTCTCCATGTGTTCCGAAGCCGAAATGGATGAGTTCAGCCGTTACTGCGTGGATAGCGATGTGGTGGAAGCCATGAAAAGCGTGATGCAGCTTAACAGCGTCAGGGTAGCCTGAATCACCCCAGATTTTGCCGCGCAGCACGCCATATGACGTGATGTTTGCAAGTACCAAACCCCAGTTATCTTGCTGGGGTTCTTTTTATCTGATACCTCTACCCGCCGTTTATGCCGCGAGGCTGCGGAAGGTCGGTCTGCCTGAGATCACTCTCTGCCTGAGGACACGCTTTGATGACCTCGCGCAAGGCCTCTTGCGGCGTGGTATGCTCAACCAGTTTTTTAAATTTCAGCTTCAACGCAATCCCTTCGGCAGAGCAATCCGGTCTGTTTGCCAGCTGCACCGCCGCACTGTAGGCCTGATAGCAACGCGCCTCATCCTTAACCCTGATTTTACATTCACTGAAGAGCGTAAAGACTTCACCCGGTCTCTCTGCCAGCCTCTCAACCTCGGGGTCATTTTTTATATGCCTGAGCACGCCAGGCAGGAAAAAAATATTCAGCAGAAGCGTCAATGCGGAAAGCGAGAGGATAAAAAATCGGTAGGGCATGCAAATGTCGTCCGGCTTGTGCGTAAAAGTCACCATTCAACATGGCGGTTATGCCACGTTGCGACAGGAAGCATAGCCCACTGCCTTTATACAGCGTGACAACGCGTTAAGATCACTACTGTCTGATAATCCCCAGTGCTGCTTTACGTTGTTTCGCACGGCTTTTTTGAGGTGAGGCCTGCTGCATCTCTACATCTTGCTGTTTCACCCTCAGTCACTCGACCGCGCCAGATGGTGCCAATAGCGTTACACTCAGTTTATTGAGATCTTCTGGAGTGACACCATGAAATGCTCTCAGACTGCGGCGCTTGCGCTGGGTTTGCTGTTCGCCTCTCCCACGCTATGGGCTGCCGCCTGCGCGCCGCACAGCAAGGCCGTTGCCAGCAGCAACAGCTGGATTATGCTGGGCGGCAGCGCGAAAGGCGCGGTGCGGCAGGTGATCGCCGGCGAGTTCGGCAAAGATGTCGATTCGCAAAAGCGGGTGCTGGGACAGTTTGACCCCTGTGGGATATTGCAGGTGGCTGACGTCACCTTCGATAAAAAAGAGCACAATGTGGTGCTGAGTATGGAGCAGCATATTGCGCGCGTGCAGGGCGGCTGGGTAGCGGAGTACGCCTACCTGGTGAAGGTGCTGAAAGAGGGCAAAGAGCAGGTGGTAGATAACCGCCAGGGCACCATCAGCTGGCTCATCGGCCAGCACGGCAATATCGTTACCGCTTCCGATAAATTCACCAGCATGGGTAAAAGCGGTTTTACCGACACCACCTATCGCTACGACGCGCAGCTACGGCTGACGAAAAGCGTTTCGCGCGGCACTGATGCCCTGACCAATGGCGAAAGCAGCTGGCGCTGGAACCCCCAGGGGCTGGTGGTCAGCGCGGTCACGGCGCGCAGCGAAGATCGCTATACCTACGATAAAGGTTTCCGTGAATGGCGGCTGCACGGCACCGCGACCACGCCCGTCAGCACGCTGCGTTCGATCGACGAGTGTCAGCTCTGGGATGAGGTTGGCAACTGCACCTTAAGCTATCTGCACGAAACGGAAGTCTTTGATAAGGGCACTATCGAGCGCCATCTCAGCGCGGCCTATAAATATCAGTACTGGGATCGGCCTGCTGAGTCGGAGTAGCGCGCAGCAATAGCGCTTTTGCGTTAAAAATTTGTTAAAGTGAGCAGCCTTATTTCAGGGAGAAAGAGATGACCGCTACGCTGCTGTTCTCGTTTTTATTCGCCATTACCATTTTGACGCTGACGCCCGGTTTCGATACCGCGCTGGTGTTGCGCACCGCCGCCGCACAGGGCTGGCGACGCGGCAGCGCGACGGCGCTCGGCATCAATCTTGGCTGTCTGGTGTGGGGTGTCGCGGTGGGATGTGGCCTGGGCGCGCTGCTGCTGGCGTCAGAAATGGCCTATAACCTGCTGAAGTGGGCCGGCGCGGCCTATTTGCTCTATCTTGGCGTCAGGCTGCTGCTCAGCCCGCGCACGCAGCCGCTGCATGAAGCGGCGACAGACATCGCGCCGCAAAGCTACCTGAGCTGCTTTAACCGCGGCCTGTTCGGCAATCTGCTTAATCCCAAAATTGGCGTGTTTTACGTCACCTTTCTGCCGCAGTTTATTCCGGCGGGGGCGTCGGTGCCGCTCTGGTGCAGCCTGCTGGCGCTGATGCATATTGCGATTGGGCTGCTGTGGAACGCCGTATTGATTGGCGGCAGCCACTATTTCGCCGCGCACCTGCGCCGTCCGGCGGTGCTCAAGGTGATGGACCGCCTGACGGGCATGGTATTTATCGGCTTTGCGGCGAAGCTGGCGCTCTCGCGCCGCTAAGCATCAGGGTTTGGTGGCGACCAGCACCGCGCGCAGCGGTGCCGGGTAGCCTTCCACTGTTTTGCTGGCGTCTTGCGGGTCGAGAAACTCAGCCAGCGATTCGCTGGTCATCCAGCTGGTGCGGCGCTGCTCGTCGGTGGAGGTCACCGCGTAATCGACAATCTTCACGTCGACGAAGCCGCACTTCTCCAGCCAGCTTTTCAGCGCCGGGGCCGAAGGAATAAAGTAGACGTTGCGCATCTGCGCGTAGCGCTCGCCCGGCACCAGCACATCCCGCTCATCCCCCTCAATCACCAGCGTTTCCAGCACCAGCTCGCCGCCGCTGACCAGCTGGTTTTTCAGCTGCAGCAGATGATCGAGCGGCGAACGGCGATGATAAAGCACGCCCATCGAGAAAACGGTGTCGAACGCCTGCAGCGTCGGCAGCTGTTCGATGCCGAGCGGCAGCAGATGGGCGCGTCGGTCATCGCCCAGCAGCTTGCGCACCGCTTCAAACTGGCAGAGAAAGAGCTGCATCGGATCGATGCCGACCACCAGCTGCGCACCGGCGCCGACCATGCGCCACATGTGATAGCCGCTGCCGCAGCCGACGTCCAGCACGGTGCGGCCCGCCAGCGAGGCGATATGCGGCGCGACGCGCTGCCACTTCCAGTCGGAACGCCATTCGGTGTCGATCTCGGTGCCGTAGAGCGAGTAGGGGCCTTTACGCCAGGGCATCAGGTTGCGCAGCAGTTTCTCGATGCCCTGACGCTGGCGATCGCTGAGATCGTCGCGCGCTGCGCTGACGCTGTGCAGCAGGTCGAGCTGCTGCGGCTGCAGCAGCGGCAGATGCTCTACCGACTTCTCCCAGTTGCGAAACAGGCCATGCAGATTCTCTTTCTGCCAGGCGGCGATCTGCGCTGGCAGCACCTCCAGCCAGCTGGCGAGCGGGCCGGTGGCGATTTGCTGATAAAAACGGCCAAACTCAATCATTTTAACGCCACCAGCGAACCAAAGTTAAAGCACTGGAACCAGAGTTCCGCGTGAGAAAAGCCCGCCTGTTTCAGGCGCGCCTTGTGCGTCTCAACGCTGTCGGTCAGCATTACATTCTCCAGCATGCTGCGCTTCTGGCTGATCTCCAGCTCGCTGTAGCCGTTAGCGCGTTTAAAATCGTGGTGCATATTGAACAGCAGTTCGCCGACCTCGGCGTCCTCGAAGCTGAACTTCTCCGACAGCACCAGCGCGCCGCCAGGCTTCAGCCCCTGCCAGATCTTCTCCAGCAGCTGCAGGCGCGCAGGCGGGTCGAGAAACTGCAGCGTGAAGTTCAGCACCACCATCGAGGCGTTTTCGATGGCGATATCGCGGATATCGGCTTCGATGACGTTTACCGGCGTTTCGGCGCGGAAGGCGTCGATATGGCGACGGCAGCGCTCGACCATCGCCGGCGAATTATCCACGGCGATAATGGTGCAGCCGGGCGCCTTGATATTACGACGTACCGAGAGCGTGGCGGCCCCCAGCGAGCAGCCCAGATCGTAAACCTGGCTGTCGGGCGTGACGAAACGCTCGGCCAGCATGCCGATCATAGAGATGATATTCGAGTAGCCGGGCACGGAGCGCTGAATCATATCGGGGAAGACTTCAGCCACGCGCTCGTCAAAGGTCCAGTCGCCCAGTTTCTCGATGGGCGCGGAAAATAGCGTATCGCGGTCAGACATAGTAAATCCGGAAAGACAACGGAAAGGGCGCTATTCTGGCAGAAAGTGCGGCGGGCTGCACCCTTTACCCCCGCGGCCGGTCAATGCAGCGTCAGCACCAGCTCCCAGGGCAGATAGATCAGGTTAAAAACCGCCATGCCGCACAGGGCGAACAGCGTCAGCAGCATGCCATATTTGCGCCCGGCGAGCGCGCTGCGGCGCAGCCCCTGCGCATGCAGCACCCGACCGGCAAAAAAGAGCAGCGCGGTCAGATGCATCATCCACATATCGGCGCCGTTCATCTCCATCATCACCAGCAGCAGCAGCGCCAGCGGAATAGTTTCGATCGCATTGCCGTGAATGCGCATCGCCACGCGCAGGTCGTGAAAGCCGCCATCGCCAAAGGCGACGCGGTAGTGGCGACGGTAGCGCACCACGTCCAGCGCGAACTTCATCACCATCAACACGCCCAGTACCACATATAACGCGCTTACCATGCTTATCCTCTTTTATCAGGTATCAGAACAGCGACGCCTGCTGCGGCCAGGCGGGGCCGCTGCCGATCCCGGCGTCGATCGCCTGCAGCTGCGGCCATAAACGCTGCACCAGCGGAAACACCTCGCCCATATCAGGCGTATGAATAAAAAACAGCGGGTCGCTTTCCGCCTGCCATTGTGCCAGTTTTTCGCGCCAGACCTGAAAAAATCGATCGCTCTCGTCCACGTCGTCGCTGCCGATAAAGCGCACCATGGGCCGCTCGCCGGTGCGCACCGCATGCGGCGGCACGCGCGGCTTTTGCTGGCGGGCGTGGAGGGCAGCGGGGCTTTGCGAGGTCGAGGCGTGCGTCGGACGGCTGTCTAAAATCACCCGGTTGACGCCGCGCGCCTGCAGGCCCTGATTCAGGGCACGCTCCGCCTCGCCCTTGGCGAAAAAGGCGGCGTGACGCACTTCAACGCCATAGCTGAAGCGGCGCGGCAGCCCGTCGAGAAAGCGCCAGAGATCGGCGAGCTGCGCGGGCGCAAACGTCGCGGGCAGCTGCAGCCAGTATTCTCCAATACGGTCGGCCAGCGGATCGAGCAGCCGCAGAAAGTCGCTGAGCAGATCGTCGGTGTGCTGTAGCTGCGCCTGATGGCTGATGGTCTGCGGAAACTTGAAGCAAAAGCGGAAGTCGTCATGCGTCATATCACGCCAGCGCTGAACGGTGTCGGGTGCGGGCAGCGCATAAAGCGTGGTGTTGCCCTCTACGCAGTGGAACAGCCGGGCATAATCAGCCAGACTCTCAATGCCCCAGCGTTTCCAGTGCGAATGCTGCCACTGCGGCAGCCCAATACGAAGCGTCACGGCTTCTCCTTTCCTGCAGGTTTTGCCTTATAGACTAGCCTGGTTGTCCGGATGAGGAAAAACCGGCGACGAAATGCGCGGTTTGGCGCGGCTCTACTTATCCTGCCTGCCTTTTTCCATTATAATGGCCGCCTTTTTTGCGGCAGCATCTCAAAAGGTTACGCGGCCTGATGCTGCAGGCAGCAGCGGCGAAGTTAAAAGGATACGTTATGCGTACAGAATATTGCGGACAGCTCAATCTGTCTCATGTAGGTCAGCAAGTCACTCTTTGCGGCTGGGTCAACCGCCGTCGCGATCTGGGAAGCCTGATTTTTATCGACATGCGCGATCGCGAAGGCATCGTGCAGGTTTTCTTCGATCCCGATCGTCAGGAGGCTTTCCAGCTGGCGTCTGAGCTGCGCAACGAATTCTGCATCCAGATCACCGGCACCGTTCGCGCACGCGACGAGAAGAACAAAAACGCTGAGATGGCCACGGGCGAAGTGGAAGTGTTCGCGCAGGCGCTGACCATTATCAACCGCGCCGAGCCGCTGCCGCTCGACTCCAATCAGGTCAACAGCGAGGAAGCGCGTCTGAAGTACCGCTATCTCGACCTGCGCCGTCCTGAAATGGCGCAGCGTCTGAAGACCCGCGCGAAAATCTCCAGCTTCGTGCGCCGCTTTATGGATAGCGAAGGCTTCCTCGATATCGAAACGCCGATGCTGACCAAGGCGACGCCAGAAGGCGCGCGCGACTATCTGGTGCCGAGCCGCGTGCACAAAGGCAAGTTCTATGCGCTGCCGCAGTCGCCGCAGCTGTTCAAACAGCTGCTGATGATGTCCGGCTTCGATCGCTACTATCAGATCGTGAAGTGCTTCCGCGATGAAGATCTGCGCGCTGACCGCCAGCCGGAATTTACCCAGATTGATATCGAAACCTCGTTCCTCACCGCGCCGCAGGTGCGCGAGATCAACGAGCGGATGATTCGTCAGCTGTGGCAGGAAGTGAAGGGCGTCGATCTCGGCGAGTTCCCGCAGATGACCTTTGCCGACGCGATGCGCCGCTATGGCTCCGACAAACCCGATCTGCGTAACCCGATGGAGCTGGTGGACGTCGCCGATCTGCTGAAAAATGTCGAGTTCCAGGTCTTTGCCGGTCCGGCCAACGACGCCAAAGGCCGCGTCGCCGCGCTGCGCGTGCCGGGCGGCGCACAGCTGAGCCGCAAGCAGATTGACGAATACGGCAAGTTCGTCGAGATTTATGGCGCGAAAGGTCTGGCGTGGATGAAGGTCAACGCGCGCGCCGAGGGCCTCAGCGGCGTGCAGAGTCCGGTAGCCAAATTCCTTAACGAAGAGATCGTGGAAGCGATCCTCAGCCGCACCAGCGCGGCCGATGGCGACCTGATCTTCTTCGGCGCCGATCGCGCCAAAGTGGTGGCGGACGCGCTGGGCGCCCTGCGCCTGAAAGTGGGCCGCGACCTGCAGATCACCAACGAAAGCGCCTGGGCGCCGCTGTGGGTGATCGACTTCCCGATGTTCGAAGAGGACGACGAAGGCGGTCTGGCGGCGATGCACCATCCGTTTACCGCGCCGAAAGAGATGTCGGCGGAAGAGCTGGCGGCCGACCCGCTGAGCGCGGTGGCGAACGCCTACGATATGGTGATTAACGGCTATGAGGTGGGCGGCGGTTCCGTCCGTATCCACAACGGCAACATGCAGCAGGCGGTCTTCACTATTCTGGGCATTAACGAGCAGGAGCAGCGCGAGAAATTTGGCTTCCTGCTCGACGCGCTGAAGTACGGCACGCCGCCGCACGCGGGCCTGGCGTTCGGTCTGGATCGTCTCACCATGCTGCTGACCGGCACCGAGAATATCCGCGACGTTATCGCCTTCCCGAAAACTACCGCGGCGGCCTGTCTGATGACCGAAGCGCCAAGCGAAGCCAACCCGGCGGCGCTGGCGGATCTCGGTATTCAGATCGCGCCGAAGAAAGAAAAGTCAGAGAATAAGTAATGTATAAGCATCCGGTATCGGTTCTGGTGGTGATTTTCGCGCAGGATACCGGCCGGGTGTTGATGCTGCAGCGACGCGACGACAGCGATTTCTGGCAGTCGGTTACCGGCAGTCTGGAAGCGGGTGAAACCCCGCTTGAGGCGGCGCGGCGCGAAGTGCTGGAGGAGCTGGCCATCGACGTCGCGGGCGAGGCGCTGGCGCTGGAGGATTGCGGCAAAGAGATTGAATTCGAAATCTTTCCGCACTATCGCCATCGCTACGCGCCAGACGTCACGCACAACCGCGAACACTGGTTCCGGCTGGCGCTGCCCGCCGAGCGGCAGCCGACGCTCAGCGAGCATCTCGCCGCGCGCTGGCTCGATCCTGCCGCCGCCGCAGCACTCACCAAGTCCTGGAGCAATCGCCAGGCGATTGAAGAATTTATTTAGCTGCTCGCCGTTGTTTTGGTGGCAGCCAGGATTAAAGAAAATTGGTGCGTTCCCGCAGAACTGCACCTCAAAACCTAAAGCGTCGGGCGTTATCGGCGCAGCGAGGTCGGCTACCGCCAGCGCGCAGCAACCGGAGCGTATTTCCGTACGTGAGGAGTGCGAGCACTGCCGGAAGGCGAGATCGCCAGCAAGATAGCCCGGGCGATGTCAAAGATCGGAGAATAACCAAGATGGCTGGTCATAGTAAGTGGGCGAATACCAAGCACCGCAAGGCGGCGCAGGACGCCAAGCGCGGTAAAATCTTTACCAAAATTATTCGTGAACTGGTTACCGCCGCTAAGCTGGGCGGCGGCGACGCCGCGTCCAACCCGCGTCTGCGCGCTGCCATGGACAAAGCGCTGTCCAACAACATGACGCGCGACACCATGAACCGCGCTATCGCGCGCGGCGTGGGCGGCGAAGATGACTCCAATATGGAAACCATCATCTATGAAGGTTACGGCCCCGGCGGCTCTGCCGTGATGGTGGAGTGCCTGAGCGACAACCGCAACCGCACCGTAGGCGAAGTGCGTCACGCCTTCACCAAAACCGGCGGCAACCTCGGCACCGACGGCTCCGTTTCTTACCTGTTCAGCAAGAAGGGCGTAATATCTTTCGCGCCGGGCCAGGATGAAGACAGCGTGATGGAAGCGGCGCTGGAAGCGGGCGCGGAAGATGTGGTGAGCTACGACGACGGCGCGATCGACGTCTTTACCGCCTGGGAAGAGCTGGGCGCAGTGCGCGACGCGCTGGAAGCCACCGGCCTGAAAGCGGACACCGCCGAAGTCTCAATGATCCCGTCGACCAAAGCGGAACTCGATGCGGAAACGGCGCCGAAGCTGCTGCGCCTGATCGACATGCTGGAAGATTGCGACGACGTGCAGGAAGTCTACCATAACGGTGAGATCTCTGATGAGGTTGCGGAAACGCTGTAATGGCGTTCCTCTTTAGCCCGCACACCGGAGAGTCGGCATGGCGATAATTCTGGGCATCGATCCCGGTTCGCGCATAACCGGCTACGGTGTGATCCGTCAGACCGGCCGCCAGCTCAGCTATCTGGGCAGCGGCTGCATCCGCACCAATACCACCGAACTGCCGGCGCGCCTGAAGCTGATCTATGCGGGCGTGACTGAAATCATCACCCAGTTTGCCCCGGACTACTTCGCCATTGAGCAGGTCTTTATGGCGAAAAACGCCGATTCGGCGCTGAAGCTGGGGCAGGCGCGCGGCGCAGCGATCGTCGCGGCGGTCAACCTTGACCTGCCGGTCTTTGAGTACGCTGCCCGTCAGGTGAAGCAGACCGTCACCGGCACCGGCGGTGCGGAGAAGAGCCAGGTGCAGCATATGGTGCGCACGCTGCTTAAGCTGCCCGCCAACCCGCAGGCGGACGCCGCTGACGCGCTGGCGATCGCCATTACGCACTGCCATGTCAGTCAGAACGCGGCGCGCGTCAGCGACAGCAAACTGCTGCTGACGCGCGGACGGTTGCGCTCAGGCTAGTGGCCCGCACCGCGTTCTGTTTCAGGCTGGATATTCATCCAGCCTTTTTTATGTTATAAATCCCGCCACATTCGTTTATTAAGGAAGCGTTCAGGTGATAGGTCGTTTACGGGGCAATATTCTGGAAAAGCAGCCGCCGCTGGTGCTGATTGAAGCGCACGGCGTGGGTTATGAAGTGCATATGCCGATGACCTGTTTTTATGAGCTGCCTGAACTGAACCACGAAGCGGTAATCTTTACCCACTTTGTGGTGCGCGAAGATGCGCAGCTGCTGTTCGGCTTCAACAACAAACAAGAGCGCGCGCTGTTTCGCGAGCTGATTAAAACCAACGGCGTCGGCCCTAAGCTGGCGCTGGCCATTCTGTCCGGCATGTCGGCGCAGCAGTTTGTGACGGCGGTGGAGAAAGAGGAGATCGCCGCGCTGATCAAGCTTCCGGGCGTCGGTAAGAAAACGGCCGAGCGTCTGGTGGTTGAGATGAAAGATCGCTTTAAAGGCCTGCATGGCGACCTCTTCTCCGGCGAATCCGCCTTTACGCTCACCGCACCGCACGCCGAGCCGGAAAGCAACGACGCCGAGGCCGAAGCGGTTGCGGCGCTGGTGTCGCTGGGTTATAAACCGCAGGAAGCCAGCCGTATGATAAGCAAGGTTGGCAAGCCTGACGCAGACTGCGAAACCCTAATCCGAGAAGCTCTGCGCGCCGCCATTTGAGGTAAGTCATGATCGAAGCCGACCGTCTGGTCTCCTCCGCCAGCTATAACGAAGAAGAGAATCTCGACCGCGCTATCCGCCCTAAGCTGCTCTCGGAGTACGTGGGCCAGCCGCAGGTGCGCGAGCAGATGGAAATTTTTATCCGGGCGGCGAAGCTGCGCGGCGATGCGCTCGATCACCTGCTGATTTTCGGCCCGCCAGGGCTGGGAAAAACCACGCTGGCCAATATCGTTGCCAATGAGATGGGCGTCAATCTGCGCACCACCTCTGGCCCGGTGCTGGAAAAGGCGGGGGATCTGGCGGCGATGCTGACCAACCTCGAACCGCACGACGTGCTGTTTATCGATGAGATCCACCGTCTCTCGCCAGTGGTGGAAGAGGTGCTCTATCCGGCAATGGAGGATTACCAGCTGGATATTATGATCGGCGAAGGCCCGGCTGCGCGCTCCATTAAGCTCGACCTGCCGCCGTTTACGCTGATCGGCGCGACCACGCGCGCTGGCTCGCTCACGTCGCCGCTGCGCGACCGTTTCGGCATCGTGCAGCGCCTGGAGTTTTACAGCGTGCCGGATCTGCAGCACATCGTCAGCCGCAGCGCCGCCTGTCTGGGGCTGCCGCTGAGCGATGAGGGCGCCCGGGAAGTGGCGCAGCGCGCGCGCGGCACGCCGCGTATCGCCAACCGCCTGCTGCGCCGCGTGCGCGACTTCGCGGAAGTGCGCGCCAATGGTGAAATGAGCGGCAACGTCGCGGCCAGCGCGCTGGATATGCTTAACGTCGACAGCGAAGGCTTTGACTATATGGATCGCAAGCTGCTGCTGGCGATTATCGACAAGTTCACCGGCGGGCCGGTCGGGCTGGATAACCTCGCGGCGGCGATTGGCGAAGAGCGGGAAACCATTGAGGATGTCATTGAGCCCTTCCTTATCCAGCAGGGCTTTATTCAGCGCACGCCGCGCGGCCGGATGGCCACGCAGCATGCTTATCGCCACTTCGGCATGGCGCGCGACGAGTAATCAGACGGCGGGCTTGCGTACCATGCTGAAAATAAACAGCAGCGCGGCGCACAGCACCACCGACGGGCCGGCCGGGGTATCGTAGAAGGCGGAGAAGGTCAGGCCGCCCGAGACGGCGATAATGCCCACTACCACCGCCAGGCCCGCCATCTGCTCCGGCGAGCGCGAAAAGCGGCGCGCCGTGGCGGCGGGGATGATGAGCAGCGAGGTGATGATCAGGGCGCCTACGAACTTCATCGCCACGCCGATGGTCAGCGCCGTCACCAGCATCAGGATCAGGCGGGTACGCTGGATATTCACGCCGTCCACCTGCGCCAGCTCCGGACTGATGGTCATCGACAGCAGCGCCCGCCACTGCCACGCCATCACCGCCAGCACCACCGCCACGCCCGCGCCCATCACCCATAAATCCTCCGGCGTCACCGCCAGCAGATCGCCAAACAGATAGGCCATCAGGTCGACGCGCACGCCCGACATCAGGCTCACCACCACCAGACCGAGCGACAGGGCGCTGTGCGCCATAATGCCCAGCAGGGTATCGATCGCCAGATGCGGGCGGCGTTCCAGAAACACCAGCCCCAGCGCCAGGCAGACGGTGACGAGGATAACGGCGTAGTAAGGGTTAACGTTCAGCAGCAGGCCGAAGGCGACGCCCAGCAGCGAGGCGTGCGCCAGGGTATCGCCGAAGTAGGACATTTTGCGCCAGACCACGAACGAACCCAGCGGACCGGCCGCCAGCGCCAGCATCACGCCGCCCAGCCAGCCCGGTAGTAACAACTCAATCATGATGGACCCTGTCCTCTGCGTAAAACGATACGTCCCTGAAGGTCGTGACGATGATTATGGTTATGGCGGTAGATCGCCAGCTGCTGCGCGCCGCGCGGGCCAAACATGGCGATAAATTCGGGATGCTGCGACACCGCTTCCGGCGTGCCGGAGCAGCAGATATGGTGATTCAGGCAGAGCACCTCGTCGGTTTTCGCCATCACCAGGTGCAGATCGTGTGAAACCATCAGCACGCCGCAGTTAAGCTCGTGGCGCAGCTGGTCGATCAGATCGTAGAGCGCCACCTGGCCATTCACGTCGACGCCCTGCGTCGGTTCATCCAGCACCAGCAGCTGCGGCTGGTTGAGCAGGGCGCGCGCCAGCAGCACGCGCTGCGTTTCACCGCCCGAGAGCTTCTGCAGCGGCGCGTTGAGCAGATGGCCAGCCTGCACGCGCTTCAGCGCCGGCATTACGTCGGTGCGCTTTGCGCCGCGCGTCAACAGCATAAAACGTTCGACGGTAACCGGCAGCGTCGGGTCGATATGCAGTTTTTGCGGCACGTAACCGATGCGCAAGCCTGGCACGCGTTGTATCTGACCGGAGGCTGGCGCCAGCAGCCCCAGCACCACCCGCACTAGCGTGGATTTGCCCGCGCCGTTGGGGCCGAGCAGCGTCAGTATGCGCCCAGGCATCAGCTTCAGGCTAATACCAGAGAGCACGTTGCGTCGTGCAAATTGCACGGAAATATTTTCAAGCGTGACGAGTGAAGTCATATTATTTACAGGTTGCACAGAATTTCGAATGTTATAATATCACATCCCATCCCCAGGTCACGATGGAATGATGCATTATGTTACACATTAAAAAGAGTACAATTTTCACCCTTTCTGCAATGGCATTCGCCGCCTCGCTATCGCTTCCCGCGCAGGCCAATGTCGTCGCTTCGGTCAAGCCTCTCGGCTTTATTGCTGCCGCCATCGCCGACGGCGTTACGCCTGTCGATGTTCTGCTGCCGGATGGCGCATCGGAGCATGATTACGCGCTGCGTCCGTCTGACGTAAAACGTATAAAAAACGCGGACTTAGTGGTGTGGGTCGGCCCCGAGATGGAGGCTTTTATGACAAAGCCCGCGGCGGAATTACCCGCGGCTAAAAACCTTCAGATTGCTGATATGAAGGCGGTCAAGCCGCTACTGCTGAAGGGGGAAGATGATGACGATCGTCATAGCGAAGAGGCTGTTCACCCGGGAGATAGCGGCGATGAGGGCGCGGAACATCACCACCACCACGGCGAATTTAATATGCATCTGTGGTTGTCACCGCAAATATCCAGGCTAGCGGCGGTTGCAATCCATGGAAAATTATTGGAACTTATGCCCGGAAGCAAAGCCAAACTTGACGCGAATCTCCAGCAGTTCGAAAGCGAACTGGCGGTGACCGACAAGCACATTAGCGCGCAGCTCGCGCCGGTCAGCAATAAAGGGTATTTCGTTTTTCATGACGCTTACACCTATTTTGAAAAACACTACGGCCTCTCGCCCAGCGGGCATTTTACCGTAAACCCTGAAATTCAGCCGGGCGCACAGCGTCTACATCAAATACGAACACAGTTGGTTGAGCAGAAGGCCGTTTGCGTCTTTGCTGAGCCGCAATTCAGGCCAGCCGTCATCGATGCGGTTGCCCGGGGAACCAACGTGCGAAAAGGCACGCTGGATCCGCTGGGAACAAATATCAGCCTTAGTCAGGACAGCTACGTGAAGTTTCTTTCCCAGCTGTCAGGCCAGTATGCGAGCTGCCTGAATGGAGCATGAGGAATAGGTAAAAGTGCAGCAGATAGCCCGCTCTGTCGCCCTCGCATTTAATAATTTGCCGCGCCCCCACCGCGTTATGCTGGGGTCTTTAACCGTCGTGACGCTGGCCGTCGCCGTCTGGCGGCCTTACGTTTACCATCCCACCGATGATGCGATGCCGATAGTCAAAAGCATTGAACTCGATAAAAATCAGCTGCGTACGCTGCTGCCTGAGGCCAGCGAACCCATCGATCAAACCACTTCCGAACCGGAAGAAGAACTGCCTGCCGATGACATCGACAGCGATGTGCCGGACGCGGCGGGAACGCATGAATACACCATCTCGTCCGGCGATACGCTGAGCAGCGCCCTGAATCAGTACGGCATTGAGCTAGGCGATATTAATGCGCTGGTTAACAGCGATAAAGCGCTGCGCAATCTTCAGGTCGGCCAGCAGCTGAGCTGGACGCTGACCGACGACGGCAGCCTGCAGTCTCTCACCTGGGAGATAAACCGTCGTGAAACGCGCACCTACCAGCGCGGCAATAACGGCGCGTTCACCATGCACGCTGAGATGCAAAAAGGCGAATGGCAGAACCGCGTGCTGAAAGGTGACGTGCGCGGCAGTTTCGCCGCCAGCGCGCAGCGCGCCGGCCTGACCAGCAGCGAAGCGAGCGCGGTGATCAAAGCGATGCAGTGGCAGATGGATTTCCGCAAGCTGCGCGCCGGTGACCAGTTCAGCGTGCTGATGTCACGTGAAATGCTCGATGGCAAAAGCGCACAGAGCCAGCTGCTTGGCGTACGCCTGCGCTCCGGCGGCAAAGATTACTACGCGTTCCGCGCCGAAGACGGCAAGTTCTACGATCGCAACGGGTCGGGCCTCGCGCGCGGCTTTATGCGCTTTCCGACCGTGAAGCAGTATCGCGTCTCCTCCAATTTCAATCCGCGTCGTCTGAACCCGGTAACGGGCCGTATCGCACCGCATAAAGGCGTCGATTTTGCGCTGCCGGTTGGCACGCCCGTGCTGGCGGTTGGCGACGGTGAAGTGGTGATAGCGAAAAACGGCGGCGCGGCGGGCAACTATGTGGCTATTCGTCACGGCCGCCAGTACATGACGCGCTATATGCATTTGAAGAAAGTGCTGGTGAAGCCGGGCGAGAAAGTGAAGCGCGGCGACCGCATCGCGCTGTCGGGCAATACCGGCCGCTCCACCGGTCCGCATCTGCACTTTGAAATCTGGATTAACAACCAGGCGGTCAACCCCCTGACCGCGAAGCTGCCGCGCATGGAAGGATTGACCGGCAAAGATCGCAGCGACTATCTGGCGCAGGTGAAAACCAACCTGCCGCTGCTGCGCTTCGAGTAGTTCGCGCACCACGCCACGAAACCGACGCTTACCGCGTCGGTTTTTTTTCACCCTGCGCCAGGGATTGCAAAATTACCTGTCGCCACTATCATTAGCGCGTCATTGATTGAGGCGAGTGCATGGAAACCCCAAGAAAAAAGAATATTGAATTTATTCCCGTTTTTGAACGTTCGTTCCTGAAACCGAAATACTGGGGCAGATGGCTGGCGATCGGCGCGCTGGCGGGCATGGCGCTGCTGCCAGCGAAAGTGCGCGATCCGCTGCTCGGCGGGCTGGGAAGAATGGCGGGAAAGCTGGCTAAAGGCGCTCGCCGCCGTGCGCTAATCAATCTTTACTACTGCCTGCCGGAGCTGAGCGAAGCGCAGCGCGGCGAAATCGTCGATGAGATGTTCGCCACTGCGCCGCAGGCGATGGCGATGATGGCGGAACTGGGCATGCGCGATCCGGCACGCGTACGCCAGCGCGTCGACTGGCACGGTCGCGAGATTATCGATCGGCTGCAGGCGGAGAAGCAGAACGTTATTTTTCTTGTGCCCCATGGCTGGGCGGTAGATATCCCCGCGATGCTGCTCGCCTCGGAAGGGCAAATGATGGCGGCGATGTTTCATAACCAGAGCGATCCGCTGCTCGACTACGTCTGGAACAGCGTGCGTCGTCGCTTCGGCGGCCGTATGCACGCTCGCAACGACGGCATCAAACCCTTTATCAGCTCCGTGCGCCAGGGCTACTGGGGCTACTATCTGCCCGATCAGGATCACGGTGCTGAGCACAGCGAGTTTGTCGATTTCTTCGCCACCTACAAGGCAACGCTGCCGGCGCTTGGCCGCCTGATGAAGGTGTGCCGCGCGCGCGTGGTGCCGCTGTTTCCGGTCTACAACAGCGAGACGCACCGGCTGGAGATTTACGTTCGCCCGCCAATGGACGATCTGCTGGACGCCGACGACAACCGGCTGGCACGGCGCATGAACGAAGAGGTAGAGGTGTTCGTGCGTCCCCATCCCGAGCAGTACACCTGGATTTTGAAGCTGCTGAAAACGCGCAAAGAGGGCGATATTGAGCCCTATAAGCGCAAGGAGCTTTATCCGCGTAAATAGCAAAAGGGCCGCAACTGCGGCCCTTTTTACCGATCCTGTGCTGGCGCTGGGACGGTATGGCCCGCGCAAATACGCACCTCATCCCCGAGGCGTTTTTGTCCCTGTCGCGGGACGCTTTGCTCTTCGTGCCATAACGCCCCCGCATTCCAGCTTCCGCAGCAGCTTGTGAGTAACATCTTAAGGCTCAGGATAACGCCGTCACCTGCGCACGCCGCTTGCGCTCGCGCAGGAACAGCGTCACCAGCACAAACCAGAGCACGCCGCTGACGAAATTGATCAGGCTAAACCAGGGGGTGCCGCCGCTAAAATAACCGCTTTTCGCCAGCTCGATGCCGATCGCCAGCGTCAGGATGCTGATCATCCCCAGCATCGCCGCGACGCTGCCTTTGCCTGCGTCGCTGGCGTAAAGCGTCAGGCGATAGAGCCCGGCGTTGACCATGCCCGCGCCGAAAGCGTAAAGGCTTAGCCCGGCGGTCAAAAAGAGATAGCTGTGGCTGTCCAGCAGATTCGCCAGCAGCGCAATGCCTAACCCCAAAAGAATCGGCCAGGCGGCGAACTTCACCGGCTGCTCGATAGGCACGCGTCCGGCCAGCTTGCCCAGCGTAATATTCCCGGCAATCATCGCCAGAAACACCGGCAGCTGCAGCAGCGCATAGTGCATGCGCGACAGCTGCTCCTCATGCATCAGAATCACCGGCGAGAGCGCCACCCAGGTCAGGATGGGAATAAATACCAGACCGATAGCGAAAGAGCCCAGCATCACCATCCGGTCGCGCACCAGCTTGCAGTAGGTGCGCGCCAGCTGCGGCAGCGCGATGGAGTGACTGCGGTCGCCGGCGGTCTCGGGCATCACGCGCCACAAAATCACAAAGGCGAGGGCGCTGAGCAGGGCGAAGAGCCAGAACATACTGCGCCAGCTCGCCACCGTCAGCCAGGCGGCACCCGCCAGCGGACCTGCCAGCGGCGCCAGCAGCGCGACGTTGGCCATCAGCGCCATCACGCGCACCGCTAACGCCTCGTCAAAGGCTTCCTGTATCGCGGCATAGCTGACCGCGCCGATAAAGCAGAGGCTGATGCCCTGAATAAAGCGCAGCGCGACAAATTCTTCGATTGAACCAACCCAGGTGGTCAGCACGCAGGCCAGAATAAAAAAGAGAATGCCGCCCAGCATCACCGGACGGCGGCCAAATTTATCGGAGAGCGGGCCGAGCAGCCATTGCAGCACCACGCCGCCCAGCAGATAGGCAGTCAGCGACGTCGAGACCCACTCCGGGCCGACGCTGAACTCCTGCGTCACCAGCAGCATGCCGGGCTGGATCATATCGTGTGCGATATAGGTGGCAAATTCAAACAGCACCAGCGCCAGCGGAAACAGCAGCAGGCCTGCTGTCAGTTTGCTGACGGGTTGATAGCGGGGCATCCAGACTCCTTTTAAGAAAAATAAAACGCGACCGCCAGGCAGTCGCGTTTTTTGCAGCGTTACTACAGCGGGTGCGCAATCAATCGACGCGCAGCACCCGGCTGGTATTGGTGGTGCCGGTCGCGCCCATCACGTCGCCCTGAGTAACGATAACCAGATCGCCCGAAACCAGGAAGCCTTTGTCGCGCAGCAAATTGATCGCATCGTGCGCCGCGACCACGCCGTCGTTGTCGCTGTTGAAAAAGACCGGCGTTACGCCGCGATAGAGCGCGGTCAGGTTCAGGGTGCGCTCATGACGGGACATAGCGAAAATCGGCAGGCCGGAGGTAATCCGCGACGTCATCAGCGGCGTACGGCCAGACTCGGTCATGGTAATAATCGCGGTGACGCCCTGCAGATGGTTAGCCGCATACATCGCCGACATGGCAATCGCCTCTTCGATATTGTCGAAGGTGACTTCCAGACGGTGTTTGGAGACGTTGACGCTCGGGATCTTCTCCGCGCCCAGGCAGACCTTCGCCATGGCGGAAACGGTTTCAGCCGGATACTGGCCGGCGGCCGTTTCCGCCGACAGCATCACGGCGTCGGTGCCGTCGAGTACGGCGTTGGCGACGTCCATCACCTCAGCGCGCGTCGGCATCGGATTGGTGATCATCGACTCCATCATCTGCGTGGCGGTAATGATGGTGCGGTTCAGCTGACGCGCGCGACGGATAAGCGCTTTCTGAATGCCAACCAGCTCAGGATCGCCAATTTCAACGCCCAGGTCGCCGCGCGCCACCATCACCACGTCAGAGGCGAGAATGATATCGTCCATCGCTTCCTGCGTGGCAACTGCTTCGGCGCGTTCGACTTTCGCCACCAGCTGCGCTTCGCAGCCCGCTTCGCGCGCCAGACGACGTGCGTAATTCATATCTTCGCCGCTGCGCGGGAAAGAAACCGCCAGATAATCGACGCCGATTTTCGCAGCGGTAATAATGTCCGCTTTGTCTTTCTCAGTCAGCGCTTCCGCCGACAGGCCGCCGCCGAGCTTGTTGATGCCTTTGTTATTGGAGAGCGGTCCGCCGACGGTAACCTCGGTGAACACCTTCATGCCCTGAACTTCCAGCACCTTTAGCTGCACGCGCCCATCATCAAGCAGCAGAATATCACCCGGCACCACATCTTCCGGCAGGCCTTTATAGTCGATGCCGACTTTCTCTTTATCGCCTTCGCCTTTGCTCAGGCTGGCGTCGAGCAGGAAGCGATCGCCGACGTTGAGGAATACTTTGCCCTCTTTAAAGGTCGACACGCGAATTTTCGGTCCCTGCAGGTCACCCAGAATCGCGACGTGACGACCCAGCTTCGCGGCGATTTCACGCACTTTGTTCGCGCGCAGCTGATGATCTTCCGGGGTGCCGTGAGAGAAGTTGAGTCGCACAACGTTTGCGCCTGCGGCGATGATCTTTTCCAGGTTGTTATCGCGGTCTGTTGCCGGGCCGAGGGTTGTAACGATCTTGGTTCTTCTGAGACGTCTTGACATGAAGGACTCCGTTGACAAATTTGCGTATCCCCTAAAGTGGACAGGGCGTGATCATTATTCTAACTGAAGCAGAGGCTGTGATACGACTCACATTGTGAATGTGATGTTAATTTTTTTGTTGGGCTGCGTTTTCCATGGCGAAAGGCTTGTCGAAACGCGACGCTTTCAAAACCTCTTTCACTCGCTTCAGGTTTTCACCAAACGCGGTGCCGCGCTCAAGAATAAAGCCGGTCGCCAGCACGTCGATAACGGTGAGTTGCGTCAGGCGGGAAACCATTGGCAGATAAACATCGGTATCTTCCGGGACATCAAGCGTGAGCGCCAGCGTGGCGACCTCTGCCAGTGGCGAAGCGGGCGAGGTGATCGCGATCACTGTGGAACCGTTTACACCGGCGAGGCGAGCCAGTTCTACCATATTTTTCGTGCGGCCTGTATGTGAAATTAAAACAAACACGTCGTCCGCCCGACTATTTATACAACTCATGCGCTGGATCACAATATCCTCTGACCAGACGACAGGCAGATCGAAGCGCAAAAATTTATTAAAGGCGTCGTGGGCCACGACCGCCGAGGCGCCCAGGCCGAAGAACGCCACCTTCTGCGCGCGTAACAGCGCCGTTACCGCCTGCTGCACAACGGCGAGGTCGAGCCGGTCGCGCACGCGCTGCAGCCCGGCCAGCGCCGAGTCGAAAATTTTATGGCTATAGCCACGGGTGTCGTCACCCTCATTGACGTTGTAACTGGCCCAGCTTTGCCCCTGCGCCAGGCTCTGCGCCAGCTGTAGCTTGAAGTCAGGGAAGCCGCGCATGCCGAGCCGATGGCAAAAGCGGTTAACGGTGGGTTCACTGACCTCAGCAGCGCGCGCCAGCCGGGCGATGCTGTAATGGATCGCCTCCTGCGGGGCGGCGAGGATGCGCGCGGCGACCTTGCGTTCCGATTTGCTGAGCGTCGCCAGCTGAGCCTCAATTTTTTCCAGGGTATTCATGGCCGTTATCGCTTTTATCGATGCCAGCAAGGGCTGGCTGAAAGGGCATAAGAGCGTGAATATACTCCGTTCACTATGACTGCGCGCAAGTACGGATAAGATGGCGCGGAAAATTTTTGTCATAATTTGACCCGGATTCGATTTTGCCGCCTGTCGGCCCTCACGCTAGAGTGGGCTAAAGCGCACGCACTATCACATCGGCACACCTTATTCCGTTCAGAGTAAAGGCTGCGAACCCGCACGGAGTCGGTTTACCTGACCCCCTGAAATAAGTACATTGTGCTGAAAGAAAATTACAACATGGACCCGATGGATGAGGATGCAAACGCCCACGGGATCATCCTGCAACGAGGAGAGGAAAATGGCGGTAACACAAACAGCCCAGGCATGCGATCTGGTGATATTCGGTGCCAAAGGCGATCTTGCGCGCCGGAAACTGTTGCCTTCACTGTATCAGCTGGAAAAAGCGGGACAGATCCACGAGGAAACCCGCATCATCGGCGTGGGACGCGCCGACTGGGATAAAGCAGCCTATACCAAAGTCGTGCGTGAAGCGCTGGAAACCTTTATGAAGGAGAAGATTGACGAAGCGCTGTGGGATAAACTCAGCAACCGCCTCGACTTCTGCAATCTCGACGTTAACGACACCTCTCACTTCCCTAAACTCGGGAAAATGCTCGATCAGGCAAAACGCACCACCATCAACTATTTCGCGATGCCGCCCAGCACCTTCGGCGCCATCTGCAAAGGGCTGGGCGCGGCGAAGCTGAATGCGAAACCGGCGCGCGTGGTCATGGAGAAGCCGCTCGGCACCTCGCTGGAAACCTCAAAAGAGATCAATGACGCGGTAGGCGAATTCTTTGACGAGAGCCAGGTCTTCCGCATCGACCACTATCTCGGTAAAGAGACGGTCCTCAACCTGCTGGCGCTGCGCTTCGCCAACTCAATTTTCGTCAACAACTGGGACAACCGTACCATCGATCACGTGCAGATCACCGTGGCGGAAGAGGTGGGGATCGAAGGACGCTGGGGCTACTTCGACCAGGCTGGCCAGATGCGCGATATGATCCAGAACCATCTGCTGCAGATCCTGACCATGATCGCCATGTCGCCGCCGTCCGACCTGAGCGCCGATGCTATTCGCGACGAGAAAGTCAAAGTGCTGCGCTCGCTGCGCCGTATCGATCAGACCAACGTGCGTGAAAAAACGGTGCGCGGCCAGTACACGGCAGGCTTCGTGCAGGGTAAAAAAGTGCCGGGCTATCTCGAAGAAGAGGGCGCAAACAAGTCGAGCTCGACGGAAACCTTCGTGGCCATCCGCGTCGATATCGACAACTGGCGCTGGGCGGGCGTGCCGTTCTACCTGCGCACCGGCAAGCGTCTGCCGACCAAATGCTCTGAGGTGGTGGTCTACTTCAAAAATCCGGAGATGAACCTGTTCAAGGATTCCTACTCGGAACTGCCGCAGAACAAGCTCACTATTCGCCTGCAGCCGGACGAAGGCGTCGATATCGAGATTTTGAACAAAGTGCCGGGCCTCGATCACAAACACAAGCTGCAAACCACCAAGCTGGATCTGAGCTACTCCGAGACCTTTAACCAGTCGCATCTGGCTGACGCCTATGAGCGTCTGCTGCTGGAGACGATGCGCGGCATTCAGGCGCTGTTCGTGCGCCGCGACGAAGTGGAAGCGGCATGGACCTATGTCGACTCCATTATCGACGCCTGGGCCGCCGACGGCGACTCCTCCAAGCCTTACCAGGCGGGCACCTGGGGGCCGGTAGCCTCCGTGGCAATGATCACGCGAGACGGTCGTTCCTGGAACGAGTTCGAATAATCCTGAAAGTAGCCCGCCACGTGCGGGCTTTTTTGTGCCTGGTTTCAGGAAACTGAACCGCAGTTTCAAAAATAGCGCCGGGCGGATAGACGATGCGGAAGACGATCCTGTATGGTAGTGGCGCATTGATGGCGCGCCGCGCGGCTGACGCCGGTATGGATAAGCAAGGGGAACTGATGAAGAACTGGAAGACAAGTGCGGAAAAGATTCTGACCACTGGACCTGTGGTGCCGGTGATTGTGGTGAACAAGCTGGAGCATGCGGTGCCGATGGCGAAAGCGCTGGTGGCTGGCGGCGTTCGGGTGCTGGAAGTCACGCTGCGCACGCCGGTGGCGATGGAGGCGCTGCGCCTGATGATTAAAGAGGTGCCGGACGCTATTGTTGGCGCAGGTACGGTCATTAACACCCAGCAGTTGCAGGAAGTCACCGAAGCGGGCGCGCAGTTCGTTATCAGCCCTGGCATTACCGAGCCGCTGTTGAAGGCTGCGGTAGAAGGTCCGGTGCCGCTGATCCCCGGCATCAGCACCGTTTCCGAACTGATGACCGGTATGGATTACGGCCTGCGCGAATTTAAATTTTTCCCGGCGGAAGCCAACGGCGGCGTTAAGGCGCTGCAGGCGATTGGCGGTCCCTTCCCGCAGGTGCGCTTCTGTCCCACTGGCGGCATCTCGCCCGCCAACTATCGCGACTATCTGGCGTTGAAAAGCGTGCTCTGCATTGGCGGTTCCTGGCTGGTGCCGAACGACGCGCTGGAGACAGGCGACTGGGATCGCATTACGCGTCTGGCGCGCGAAGCGGTAGAGGGCGCGCAATAAGCATGATGCGGTGAGCAGGGCGCTCACCGCATCATGATCTACCTGCGGTTTTATTACTCTTCGACTTGTACCGCCGCGGCGCTGGCGATCGCCCGCGCAACGGCGTCATCGACGCTCTCGCCGCTGGCCAGCGCGACGCCAAGACGGCGCGAACCGGCGATTTCCGGCTTGCCAAACAGGCGCAGCTGCAGACCCGCGCCCAGTGCCGCTTCCACGTTGACAAACCGTACGTTCTGGCTGTGCAGCTGCGGCAGGATCACCGCTGACGCTGACGGGCCATACTGGCGCACGCCGCCGATCGGCAGGCCAAGGAAGGCGCGCACGTGTAGAGCAAATTCCGAGAGATCCTGCGAAATCAGCGTCACCATGCCGGTGTCGTGCGGGCGCGGCGACACTTCGCTGAAGATAACGTCGTCGCCGCAGACAAACAGCTCAACGCCGAACAGGCCGTAGCCGCCCAGCGCTTTCACCACGTCGCCAGCAATCGCCTGCGCGCGCTGCAGCGCGACATCGCTCATCTGCTGTGGCTGCCAGGATTCGCGGTAGTCGCCATCCTCCTGTCGGTGGCCGATTGGCGCGCAGAAGTGAAGGCCGTCCACCGCGCTTACGGTCAACAGCGTAATTTCAAAATCGAATTTCACCACGCCTTCGACAATGACGCGGCCTGCGCCGGCGCGTCCGCCCTGCTGCGCGTACGCCCAGGCGCTGCTGAGCTGGCTGGCGTCGCGAATAAAGCTCTGGCCTTTGCCTGACGAACTCATTACCGGCTTGACGATGCAGGGAAAGCCGATCTCCGCCGCTGCTGCCTCAAAGCTCGCCTGGCTGTCGGCGAAGCGGTAGCGGGAGGTGGGCAGCGACAGCTCTTCCGCCGCGAGGCGGCGAATGCCTTCGCGGTTCATGGTCAGGCGCGCGGCGCGCGCGGTCGGCACCACGCGCTGACCCTGCTGTTCAAGCTCAAGCAGCTTATCCGTGGCGATCGCTTCGATTTCAGGCACTACATAATCGGGCTTTTCCTGCGCAATCAGCGCGGCCAGCGCCTCGCCGTCAAGCATGTTTACCACGTGGCTACGATGCGCCACATGCATCGCGGGCGCGTCGGCATAGCGGTCTACGGCAATCACTTCCACACCCAGTCGCTGGCACTCCAGTGCCACTTCTTTACCCAGCTCACCCGAGCCTAACAGCATGACACGCGTCGCAGCCGGACGCAGCGCAGTTCCAAGAGTCGTCATAATTTCACCTGTGAGTCAAAACGCGCGCGCAGTATAAACGAAAACGTTTGCGTTCTCATCCTCTGCGGCTTTGCCTCTCTTTTCGCACCTTGACGTTAACTGACGCCCGGTCGGGCAGAGTAGAGCCCTTATCGCTGAAAAAGGAGTGAATGATGAACAACCTGTTGCAACAGCTTCAGTCGCTGCTAGCGAAGAAAGGGCACAGCGGCGGCAACGGAGGTTTAAACGATATGCTGGCGCCTGGCGCGCTGGGCGGCCTGGCAGGCTTGCTCATCGCCAGCAAAAAGTCGCGCAAGCTGTTAACCGAGTATGGCGGCAAAGCGCTGATTATCGGCGGTGGCGCGGCGGCTGGCGCGGTGCTGTGGAACAAATATAAACAGCGCGTGCGCGAGACGCACCAGGCCGAACCTGGCTTCGGCGAGCTGCAGACGCCCGCCGATCAGCGTGCCGAGCGTCTGGTAACGGCGCTGGTGTTTGCCGCTAAAAGCGACGGGCATATCGACGATCGCGAGCGCGCCGCCATCGAGCGCAGCATCCATGAGGCGGGCTATGGTCAGGAGGCGGAAGCGCTGATCCAGAAAGCGATCAATCGGCCGCTGGATCCCGCCTGGCTGGCCGCCGACGTGAAAAACGAGGATGAAGCGCTGGAACTCTACTTCCTCAGCTGCGCCGCTATCGATGTGGATCATTTTATGGAACGCAGCTATCTCACGGCGCTCGGCGACGCGCTGAAGATCCCGCAGGATGTGCGCGACGGCATTGAAAACGACCTGCGTGAACAAAAAGCGCGCATTCCGGTAGAATAAACCCGCCGCGACCGCGCTGTGCGGTCGCAATAACAACGCGTTAGCGACAAAAATTTGGCTTCCCCGCCACCTGATGCCACCCTTAGAGGATATGAATAACAGGGAGAGAGAGCATGCAGGCCCCCATCGCAAAAAAAATTCCGCATGAAATGACCCTCCACGGCGAAACGCGCGTGGATGATTACTACTGGCTGCGCGACGACAGGCGCGAGAATGAAGAGGTGCTGGATTATCTGCGCGCCGAAAACAACTACGGCAAGCAGATCATGGCGACACAGCAGCCGCTGCAGAACCATATTTTAAAAGAGATTGTCGATCGCCTGCCGCCGCAGGATCATTCCGTTCCCTATGTGCACAATGGCTACCGCTATCAGAGCCGCTATGAGAGCGGTAACGAATATGCCGCCTACTACCGCCAGCCTGCCGAGTGCGCCGTGACCGATGAGTGGACACTGCTACTGGACGCCAATCAGCGCGCCTCGCACAGCGAGTTTTACACCATGGGATCGCTCAACATCAGCCCTGATAACAAGGTGATGGCGCTGGCGGAAGATTTTCTCTCCCGGCGCCAGTACGGCATTCGCTTTCGCTGCCTGGAGAAGGGGAGCTGGTATCCGGAGGTACTGAACAACGCCTCCTCCAGCTTCGCCTGGGCGAATGATTCACGCACGCTCTATTACGTGCGCAAGCATGAGCAAACGCTGCTGCCCTATCAGGTCTGGCGCCATGAGCTCGGCACGCCGCAGAGCGACGATCGGCTGGTGTATGAAGAGCAGGATGACACCTATCATCTCAGCGTGCATAAAACCACCTCCGAACACTTTATCTTGATCGCGCTATTCAGCACCAACAGCAGCGAGATCCAGCTCATCGACGCCGGCTTTCCCGACGCCGCGCCGCAGATCTTCCTGCCGCGCCGCAAGGATCATGAATACAGCCTGGATCACTATGAGCATCAGTTTTATATCCGCTCTAACCGCGAGGGGAAAAACTTCGGCCTCTACCGCACGCGCTGGCTGGACGAGTCGCGCTGGGAAACGCTGATCAAGCCGCGCGACCATGTGGTCATGGAGGACTTCCAGCTGTTTCGTGACTGGCTGGTGGTGGAGGAGCGGCAGCGCGGCCTGACCAGCCTGCGTCAGATCCACTGGGAGACCGGCGAGGTAACCGGCATCGCCTTCGACGATCCGACCTATGTGACCTGGCTGGCGTTCAACCCGTCGCCGGAAACCAGCAAACTGCGCTACGGCTACGGCTCGATGACCACGCCGACCACGCTGTTTGAACTCGATATGGATACCGGCGAGCGGCGCATTCTCAAGCAGAGCGCGGTGGGCAACTTTGACCCCGACAACTACAAAAGCGAGCACCACTGGCTCACGGCCCGCGACGGTACCGAAGTACCGGTGTCGCTGGTCTATCACCGCAAACACTATCAGCCGGGCAAAAATCCGCTACTGGTTTACGGCTATGGCGCCTACGGCAGCAATATGGAGGCGGACTTCAGCGTCAGCCGGCTTAGCCTGCTCGATCGCGGTTTCGTCTATGCGCTGATCAACGTGCGCGGCGGCGGTGAACTGGGGCAGAGCTGGTATGACGGCGGCCGCCTGTTTAACAAAATGAACAGCTTCACCGATTTTATCGACGTTACCCAGGCGCTGGTAAAAAAGGGATTCGGCCAGCCTGGACAGCTCTATGCCATGGGCGGCAGCGCAGGCGGTCTGTTAATGGGCGCGGTGATTAATATGGCGCCGACGTTGTTCAACGGCGTGGTGGCGCAGGTGCCCTTTGTCGACGTGGTTACCACGATGCTGGATGAGTCAATTCCGCTTACTACCGGCGAATATGACGAATGGGGCAACCCAAACGACGCCGACTACTATGGCTATATTCGTCAGTACAGCCCCTACGACAATGTCGAGGCCAGGGAGTACCCGCATATGCTGGTGACGACCGGGCTGCATGACTCGCAGGTGCAGTACTGGGAACCGGCGAAGTGGGTGGCGAAACTGCGCGCGCTGAAGACCGACAACCATTTGCTGATGCTCTGTACGGATATGGATGCCGGTCACGGCGGTAAGTCGGGGCGCTATAAATCCTATGAGGGCATCGCGCTGGAGCTGACGTTCCTGATTGCGCTGGCGCAGGGCAGCCTGCCGCCGCAGCGCGATTACTGATCGTCGCTCAGATATTTGCGCAGCGCCTGCCGCAGCGGCGGGCGCAGATCGCGCACGTTCTCCAGCACCCAGCGCAGATAGCGCGGATCTTTACGCGCAATGGCGGCGACGCTCTGGCCGCGATATTTGCCGAAGGGCAGCACGTCGCCCGTCACGCTGGCGGGCTGGCAGTGTTGCGCCATCTGCCCGGCATCCCAGCCGGAAATCTCCATTATGCGGATCAGCAGTGCGGCGGTGACATAGCAGTCGTACAGCGCGCGGTGCGCGTGCAGATCGGCGGGCGGTGTCACCTCCAGCTTAAGGCTGTGGCGCAGCGCCTGGTTGCCGTACTTAATGCCTGGCCATAGCTTGCGCGCCAGCGTCATGGTGCAGATCCAGTCGCCATGCATCTCTGGCAGCATGCGGCGATCGAAGCTGGCATTATGGGCGACATAGAAAGGGCTGCCGTGATAGCGGCCAATCGCCTCTTCAATCGTGGGTTTGCCCACCACCATGGCTTCGGTAATGCGGTGTACGGCCATCGCCTGACGGCTAATAGGGCGGTCCGGCAGGATCAGGTCGCTCATCGGATTGACGATCTCTCCGTTGATGACGTCGACCGACGCCACCTCGACCACGCCGCCCTGGAGCCCGCAGGTTTCGGTATCAATTACGCGTAGCATGATTTATTTCAGTTTGGGTTCGTAGGGCAGGCGCGAGAAGTTCAGCGACGCCTGGCGATAGTGCATCAGGCGCTGACGAAACCAGTCGCGCAGCGCAGGGGGCTGCTCATATTCAACCATTTCGGCCACGACCGGCATGTTGTAGCGCTCTTTGAACGCCACGCCCGCTGCGGCCAGTTCAACGTTGACTTTATCTTTCTCTTCCTGAGAAAGCAGGGCGAGGTTTTGACTCATGGGGATCTCCTGAAGACAGGGGGCAAAAATAATGCTTATCCCGGCCTGAATCAAGGGCAAAGGATAGCATTGCTGGCCCTCGACACCTGAAAAGCCTCAGCGTATCCTTGCCCACATTTGCCGCTAGTACGATGGCTAAAAGGATGATCCCATGCAAAAAAGAACAATCTTGTCAGGCGTTGCCGCCTCGCTGTTGTTAGTGAGCCAGGCGGTGCTGGCGCATGCCCACCTCAAAGCGTCTCAACCGGCCGCCAATGCCGCGCTCAATGCCTCGCCGCAGGCGCTGACGCTGAGCTTCACCGAGGACATTGAGCCCGCATTTAGCGGGGTAGTGCTGCTTGACGCCAGTCAAAAGCCCGTGGCCAGCGAGAAAGCGCAGCGGGATGCGCAGCAGCACAGCCGTCTGATCCTGCCGCTGAAGAAACCGCTGACGGCGGGCGACTATCAGGTTAACTGGCATGTGCTGTCGGTGGACGGACATAAGACCCAGGGCAGCTACCGCTTTAGCGTAAAATAAATCGTGACCTCGTTGTGGATCCTGCTGCGCGCGCTCCATTTTGCCGCCGTGATGCTGCTCGCGGGCAGTGCGTTTTATACCGTGCTGTTAGCGCCCGCGCGCTATCGCCATGCGCTCGGGCAGCGTCTTGGCGCCTTGATGCGCGGTAGCGTCTGGCTGGCGCTGGTCAGCGCACTGCTGATGCTGGCGACCCAGCTGGCGCTGATGAGTGGTGACTGGCGCAATCTGACCGACAGTGAGATCTGGCGTGCGGTGCTGAGCACGCGCTTCGGCACGGTGTGGCAGTGGGAAACAGGGCTGGCTGGCCTCACGCTGCTGGCGAGTCTGTTGAAAGACAGCGCGCGACAGCGGGCGTGGCTGATCGGCGCCTTGCTGCAGCTGGGTTGTATGGCGCTGATCGGCCATGCGGCGATGCGGGAAGGGATGACGGGCGCGCTGCAGCAGATAAACCATGCGCTGCACCTTGTTGGCGCGGCCTTCTGGGCGGGCGGTTTAGTGCCGCTGCTGATCCTGATGCGTGAGGCGCGGCAGATCGATCGCCGCAGCGATGCGATTCGCGCCATGATGCGCTTTTCACGCTACGGCCATCTGGCCGTTGCGGTAACATTATGCACCGGCGTAGTGAATGGGCTGCTGATCGCTGGCTGGCCTCGGCAGTGGCACGGCAGCCTGTATAGCGAACTGCTGGTGGCTAAGGCGGCGCTGGTGGCGTTTATGGTCGCTATAGCGCTGTGCAATCGTTACGTGCTGGTGCCGCGCTTTCGCCTGGCAGGCTCGGGCGCGCAACAAAAATTTATTGGCATGACGCAGCTTGAGCTGCTGCTGGCATGCGCAGTGGTTGGTCTGGTCAGCGTCTTTGCTACGCTGTCGCCAGCCTGAGTGTGACCCGTTTTGACTGAGTAAAAAGGTAGGCTATTTTGCTGAAAAAAGTGATCCCCGCAATGCTGTTGTTATCTCTCGGTGGCCAGGCGCTGGCGTCTGAAATTATCACCGTCAGCCGCTTCGAGGTAGGTAAGGCGGCGTGGCCCTTTAGCCGTGAAGAGGTGATGCTGAGCTGCGAGAAAGATGGTTCGCTGTTCGCCATCAACCCCAGCACGCTGATGCAGTATCCGCTTAACGATAAAGCGGAAGCGCGCGTAAAGGCCGGGCAGGTAAAAGCGCAGCCCATCTCCGTTATCCAGGCGGAAGATAAAGCGCACCCTGGCCAGATGATGAGCCTGCAGCCGATCATTGAGCGTACTCAGGCGCTGTGTGATAAATAATCCTGCCGAGGCGCGAACGTTTTTCGCGCCTGATTTCGCTGATTCTGCCGTCAGGATCACAATCTGATCCTGCGGATCGCCTCTGTCCGGCCGTTCGCTGGCATTTCCACAGACGTGGGCTAACCTTAAGTTGCAAGGCGTCATCGCCTGCATTAATGCCAACTTTTAGCGCACGGCTCTTAAAGAGCCATTTCCCTGGACCGAATACAGGAATCGTGTTCGGTCTTTTTTTGTTTGCTTTTTGGCACGCAGATTAGGCTGCCCTGTTGTTATTTTATTTAACCTTTCATTTTGCGCTTCTGTTAAAGCTTATTTTTCACTCCTCGGCAAAAATTAAAAAGCCGATACATTATGTCCTGGATTAGTTAATCTGCTGATCGAATGATTCAATCAGTACACAGCCTACAGGTATTGTCTGTAAAGAGCAGAACGGTTAAGGTAAGCACGTTGATAATATTCTTTAAAGCGCTTATTTATGGCTAAAAAATCAGTAGAAAAAGAAAGCTTACAGCAACTGCTGCGCTATTGGCATGTTGAAGTGATAGGCATTAACAAGTCTTTTAGCGTCTGGCGTCTTTACACACGACTGAAGAATAAGCCTGGTTTAAAATATGTGTTCTGGTGGCGACTGGCTAACCATCTTTACGTTAATGGGCATAAAAGAATGGCCTATCGCATTCATAATCGTATTAAAAAGAATTTTGGCTGCGATATTATGCCAGGCGCGACCATTGGTGAAGGACTGACGATTGCGCATCATGTCGGCGTGGTCGTCACAAAGCGTGTAGTGGCGGGGAAAAATATGAAGCTGACACAAAACTGCGTAATAGGCAGCGTGGGTAAGAATGAACAAGGAAAAATTATAATCGGCGATAACTTTTTTCTGGGTTCGAATAGCTGCGTAATTGGCGACGCGTTACGTATCGGTAATAACGTCACGGTTGGCGCGATGAGTTTTGTTAATAAGAATGTTGGTGATAACCATACTGTTTATACTGAAAAAAGTACTCGTCTGATAGAAAAAGCGCATTCAGATTCTGACAGGCTTTCCTGATATCTGCTGGGTGACGGCTTCGAGAGAGATGAGGTCGAAAGAGAGGAAGGCGGTGCCCAGGTCATGCAGCCTCTGCTTCTCAGCACTGACTAAAGAAGCAGAGGATCTGCACATCTTTTTCCTCTTTTCCCAGGGGGCGAACCTGCCACCTGCGAGCGCAAGCGGCAACACAGGTCAGAGCGCAGGCTGTAATGCATTTATCTCCGCTTCCAGCTCTTTTCTTATAAAGCTGAGGAGCAGCTACCGATGCGCAATATGAAGTTCCCAACGCGCTTCGCTTAAAGATAAGGGCCTTTAAACCTGATGGGGAAATAAACCCGATAAATGTTACGTGTATAGGGGTACGGCTGCAATTTTATCCGGAAAAATAAAATTTAAATGAGATGTAGCTAAGCGATTAATATAAATGGCTTGATGCCGCTTCCGGCCTTCTGTATTTCCTGTCAAACCTTACGGGCACGCTTTCATTTTCCGCCAGTCTCTTCCAGGCTTTTCTGGCTTATTCTTTTCAACAAGCCAGGAGATAATTATGTTTCACCATTCTTCAAAGCTTCAATACCCCGTACGCGTCGATAAGCCGGATCCGCAATTCGCCATGCTTTTGCAGCAGGCGATCGGCGGCGTGGAAGGGGAGATCCGTGTGGCGATGCAGTACTTCTTCCAGGCGATGGGCGCGCGCGGCGATGCGCGCATCCGCGATTTGCTGATCTCTACCGCAACCGAAGAGCTGGCGCATATCGAAATGCTGGCGCATGCCGTGGCGCTCAATCTGGAAGGCGCGCCGCTCTCCTACCAGGAAGCGTCGGCGAAAGATCCGGTGGTCAATGCGGTACTGGGCGGGATGAACCCGCGCCACATCCTTTCATCAGGTTTGGCGGCGCTGCCGGTCAACGCTAACGGCGTGCCTTTCGACATGAGCCATATCTACGCGTCTGGCAACGTAGCGGCGGATATGCTGGCCAACGTTACGGCGGAAGCGACAGGACGCGTACTGGCGACCCGCCTCTATAATCTCACTGAAGATACCGGCATGAAGGATTTTCTCTCCTTCCTGATTGCCCGCGACACCCTGCATCAACAGCAGTGGCTGGCGGTAATTGAAGAGATGGGCGGGCTTAACGCTTCGCTGCCAATACCGAACAGCTTTCCGCAAAGCGAAGAGGCCAGCGAGCATGCTTACTATGTGCTTAATACCTCGCTGGATAAACCGCTGCCAAAAGGCCGCTGGTGCGAAGGCCCATCATTTGACGGCAAAGCCCAGTTCACCGCGAAAGAGAAACCTGAGCTGCTGGGCGATGAGCCGCTGCTGGGCCATGCCCGTCCGGGCTCGGGCGCGCAAAGCGAGCAGGAGCTCTCGGGCACCGTTCCGCCCGCGTTAAAACCTTAATCGCACGCTGTCCAGGGAAGGACACAGGCACTCTGCAGATTGGGCGCGTCTAACGCTTGCTAAAAAATGAACTGTTGCTTCAGCGGCGCCAGTGACTTTCGTGCCACTCTAAATCAGAGCGGCGAAAAATATTTTTTTCGACGCCACTCAAAAAGCGGTTCTTTACCTGCCGCGGCGCCAGAAATGAAAAACCCCAGCCTGCGCCGGGGTTAACTGAATCACTTATTTGGTATCGAGAACCTGCTGCAGCCAGACCAGTTCGTCATCAAAACCGGACTCGCGTAACAGCTGGAAATAGGATTGCTGAATATCTGTTGAAACCGACGCCAACAGCATGCCCAGCATTCCTTTGGTTTTACAGATTTCTAATGCTGCGTTTTCGAGAGAATCAAGGTTAAAACTTACATTATCAAGCGTTTCAGCGACCATTCTTATTCTCCTGACCAGAGGTAATCAGCCATCCCTCCTTTGCTGTGTGTATCTGCTCCACATTGTGGACGGGCTGAGATGTCACACTAACGCAGTTTCGTCTGTCGGAAACATCCTGATATCTGAACAGTAATAGCCAATCGCTGGCGCTTTTACCGGCAAAGCGTACGGAAAATCTGAGTAGAGGAGAGAAAGCATTGCGTTCGGCCTGTCAGCCGACAAACAGCAGATGCACGAGGCGAGCCAGTGATTCCAGCAGCAGCAGGCTGCCAAGGAAGATAAGCACTAACACGCTGATAAATTGTTTACGGCTATTCATCACGCCTCCCTGAAGATGTGACCGGCTATACTTTAACCCGCAATAAGTAAACCTGTTATTAACAAGCGGAATCAAAAATGCACTACCAGTACCTTAACGGTGAAAACTGGCAAAACATCTGGATTGTCGGCGACCTGCACGGCTGCCGGCGCCAGCTGGACGCGCTGCTGCTGGAAAACGCTTTTGATAAAGAAAGCGATTTACTGATTTCCGTCGGCGATTTAATCGATCGTGGGCCTGATAGTCCTGGCTGTTTAGCGCTGCTTGATGCGCCATGGTTCCGCTGTGTACGAGGAAATCACGAAGAGATGGCGCTGCATGCGTTACAGTGTCACGATTCGCTTAACTGGATAATGAACGGCGGCGACTGGTTCTATAAGCTGACGGGCGACAGGCTGATTGCGGCGCGCCATGCGCTAAGAAAAATAGAGAGCCTGCCGCTGATCCTGCACCTGCAGCTGGCGGATCGCATCGTGGTCGTGGCGCACGCAGACTATCCGGCGGAGCGCTATGCGTGGGAGCAGCCGCTGGACTGGGAGAAAGTGGTGTGGGATCGCGAGCGCATCACTCGACTGCAAACGGGCGATGCGGAAAAAATTGCGGGGGCGGATGCTTTTTACTTCGGCCATACGCCGCTGCAGCATCCGATGGAATCGGGCAACCTGCACTATATCGATACCGGCGCGGTGTTCGGCAACCGGCTGACGCTGATACAGCTGCAGTAAGGCTTAACGGAACAGACGGCCGTCGCGTACCAGCTCGCGCGGGTAGCTGTTCTTAATGCGGCTGCCGACGCGTTTCGCCAGGCCAATCGGCTGCTGCTGGTAGGTGACAATCACCTCATCACGCTGCGGCGGCGTATCAGGGAAGATATCCCGGCCGCGATACCACTCCAGCGCCTCGTCGGTGCTCAGCTCAAACGCCCGCGCCGCGTCCGGCTGTGCCAGGGCGACAACCGCCTCATGCTGCCAGCGATAGCCTTTAGCAAAGGTTTCGGCCAGTCTGATGCCGATGCGTGAGAAGCGCACGCTGCCAAGCAGCGGCGTAATCGCCTCGGGAAACAGCCAAATCTCTTTGTCGCGCTGCCACAGCGTCAGGTCGTCGCCCCACTGCAGGCACACCGACGCTGCGGCCTGAGTCACCTCCGCCGCCGCCTTTTTATTCAGCGGCGTAAAAGGCAGCTTGCCCAGCTTATAGCCAGGCTCGGGCAGCGGCGGCACCGAGTCGGTTTTACGCAGGCGCGCCACGAAAAAGCCTTCGCTGTCGAAAAGCTGCGGGAAAACGTGCAGATACCCTTCCGGCGTCAACGCCTCTCCTGCGCCCGCGAAGAGCGCATCGAGCGAAACGACCTCTACCGCCTGCGGATAGCGCGCCAGCAGCCAGGCAATGACCTGCTGATTTTCAATCTGGTTAAGGGTGCAGGTGGAATAGACCAGCATGCCGCCAGGCTTCAGAGCATGAAACGCGCTCTCCAGCAGGTCGCGCTGCGTAGCGGCGATAGCCTCGGTGCTGCTCAGCGACCAGTTTTTCAGCGCGTCGGCATCTTTGCGTATCACCCCTTCACCCGAGCAGGGGGCGTCCAGCAGCACGGCGTCGAAACGCTCCGGCAGCGCCGGGCCAAAAACGCGCGCGTCAAAATGGGTCAGCGCCACGTTGCTGACGCCGCAGCGGCTGACGTTAGCGTGCAGCACCTTGACGCGGCTGGAGGAGAACTCGTTAGCGAGAATGGCGCCGCGGTTCTGCATATGCGCCGCTATTTGCGTGGTTTTCGAACCCGGCGCCGCCGCCATATCCATCACCGTTTGCGCCTGGGGTACGCCATCAAACAGCGCGCTGACCGGCAGCATTGAGCTCGCTTCCTGAATGTAAAACAGGCCGCTGAGATGTTCCGCTACGCTGCCGAGCGGCAGGCTCTCGTCATCCCGCTCAATCCAGAAACCTTCCGCGCACCAGGGCACCGGCGTCAGCCGCCAGCCATAGCTCGCCGTCTGAGCAAGGAAATCGGCGACGCTGATTTTTAGCGTATTGACGCGGATAGAGCGGCGCAGCGGCTGCTGGCTAATGGCGATAAAGCGCTGCAGTTCAGCATCGTCGGGCAGGGCGTCGCGCATCAGTTGAAGGAAGTCAGAAGGAAAAAGGTCGGCCACGGCAGGTTCCAGGTAAGGCGTTGAGGTCAAAAACAAGGACGGCAGTGTAGCACAGAAAAGGTAGCGGGCAGATAAGGCGCTGGCGCGTGACGTTTCGCTCTTTGGCTGGTCGCACCCGCGCCGTTGATGCGTCAGCCGTCTGAAAGGGGTCAGACGGCTGACGAGATTACTGCCGCGGCTCAGGGATCGCTGTTCCCCAGTTGCGCCAGTTTTTCGGCGCCTCATCCTGCAGCAGGAAATGCTTGCCTGCGCCCGCCTGCGGCGCCAGCGGAACTGTCGCCGGGGTGGCGAACTGAATGCCGCCGCGAATAAACTGCTGGAAGGTGCCGGTTTTCACCACGCCGCCGATCAGGCCGAAGTCGAGGTTATAGCCTGACGCCAGCCAGAACACCGAGTTGTTGCGCACCAGATGCTGATACTTCTTGCTGATGCGCAGCGCAATCTGCACGCGGTCCGCCATATTGCCTAGCGCGGTTCCGGTAACGGTGCCCACCTCGACGCCGCGGAACAGCACCGGTGTGCCGACAGAGAGCGAGCCCGCTTCGGCGGCATCAACATAGATCGTTAACCCGTTCAGGTAGCGTGAATCGGTAATGGTGCTCTCCTGCAGCTCAAAAATTCGCGCCGGACGCCCTTTACCAGGATCGACGTTGACGTAAGGCTGCAGCAGCGTCTCCAGATGGTTGACGCCAGCCGGAGAGATTTCAGGCGACACAACCGAGAAGTGGCTGTCGCTGCGCGCAAAGTCCTGTACATACTCTGGATAGAGCACCGCCTTCGCCACCACCTGATTGTTATCCTGGCTGAGCGACAGCGACTCGACCTGGCCGATATTGATGCCCAGATAGCGAATTGGCATGCCTTGCGACAGTTTGCTGGCGTCATAGGTATGCAGCGTAATCTGGCTGCCCACCGCCCGCGCCGCCGTCTCAGAAGGATAAAGCGTGCGTTTGCTGCCTTTGGCGGTCGCCGCGCCGCTCATATTGTCAAAGCTGATTGCGCCGCGCAGCGCCCGGTTCAGCGGCGATGCCTGGACGGTCAGGCCGCTGCCGTTAAGCTGCACGCGCGCGCCGCCTTCCGCCCAGAACACGCTCTCGCTGGTCAGCAGCTTGCGATACTCCGGCTTGATATGCACGGCGATATCGAAGGCGCTGGCGCGCGGCGTGACGTCGACGATTTCGCCCACTTCATATTTGCGGTAAAGCACCACCGAACCGGCCTGCACGTCCGGCAGACTATTGGCGGTCAGCGTCAGCGTTGTCGAAGGGCGGTCGCCAGTAATGCCTTCCTCCGCCTTTTCGGCGTCGGCAAACAGCGGATAGGCGGATTTCACCGCACCCTGGCTGCCCGGCTCCAGGCGGATGCCGCCGTCGACCCATTCGCGCGCGCTGGCGCCCAGCACCTTCATGCCGTCGAGGCCGAATTTTACGTCGAGTCGGCTATTAACGATAAACTTGCTGTCGCCGTGCACCAGGTTGCGATAGGCCGGCTCAATCGCCGCCGCGAACTGAATACCTTTCTCATTCAGCTCGCGCGAAATCACCTGACCGATCTTCATGCCGTGCAGCATCACCGGCTGACCGGCATCGATGCCGTAACTCTCCGGGGCGCTAAGCTTCACCGTCAGCACGTCGGGCTTCTGCAGCAGCGACTCGTTGGCGGGCAGCACGGTAAAGTGGCTTTGCGGCTCGCCGTCGCCCGGCACCAGCTCAAGCGTATTGCCGGTCAGCAGGCTGCTGAGGTTGGTATCGGTCAGGCTCACTTTCGGGCTGCGCATCTCAATGCGCGTACCGCTGCGCATCAGGCTGACTACCGACGGGTCGAGGGTGAGCTCGCCCGTGACTTTGCCGCCGCTCAGCAGGTTGAGTTTAGTCAGGCTGCCGACCTCCAGCCCCTGATAGATCAGCGGCGTGCGGCCCGCTTTCAGGTTATTGCCGTCGGGCAGATCGAGCGTGACCACCACGCCGCGCTGGCTACGCGCCAAATCGGGATAGAGTGTGTAGTTCTGGTCGGTTTTTGCCTGCGGCGAATCTTCCGGCGAGTCGAAGGCGATAGCGCCGTTGACCAGCGCCGCCAGGCTCTCCAGCTCTACCTTCGCGCCGCTCAGGCTGACGTCGGCATTCAGCCCCGATACGTTCCAGAAGCGGCTGTTGGTTTTGACCAGATTATTGAAGCGGCGCTCGATCAGCACGTCGATGGTAACGCCGTCCGTCTTGCTGTTGATGCTGTAGTCATAGACGCGGCCCACCGGGATCTTGCGATAGTAAACCAGCGAGCCGGAGTTGAGCGCGCCGAGGTCGGGCGCGTGCAGGTGGATCAGCAGCTCGCCGGTATTGACGCGATACTTCGGCTGGGTATCCTGCGCGACAAAGTTTTCGCGCGGCTTGCCGCTGCCCGGCATCATGCCGATATAGTTGCCGCCCACCAGCGCGTCGAGACCCGAAACGCCCGCCAGCGACGCCTTCGGCGTCACCAGCCAGAACTGGGTGTTTTCGCGCAGCGCCTCTTTCATGTCGCTCTTGATGCTCGCCTTAATCTGAATGGTGCGGTAGTCGTCGCTCAGATTGATGCCCTGCACGGTGCCGACCTCCACGCCCTGATAGCGGATGGGCGTGCGGCCCGGCACGATGCCGTCTGCCGACTGAAAGTTAATGGTGATCACCGTGCCGCGCTCTTCATAGTTGGTCCAGAGCAACCAGCCGGCGATCAGCATGGCGATGATCGGCAGAAGCCAGAATGGAGAAATTTTACGCTTGCTGCGCAGCGTGGCGTTAGTCGGTGTAGTCGGCGTTTTGTGCATGTGCATCCCAAAGCAGGCGGCTGTCGAGCCACTCAACGGCCATAATGGTCAGGATGACCGCCGCACCAAAGTAAAACGCGGCGGGTCCCATAGTAAAAGCCAGCAGCTGATCGCGATTGACCAGCGACATGGTTAATGAAATGACAAAGAGGTCCAGCATGGACCAGCGCCCCACCCAGGTCACCACCCGCAGCAGGCGAATGCGGGTCTTCAGCCCCTGTTCGCAGCGGAAGTGAATGCTGAGCAGCAGCGTCAGCATCACCAGCACTTTGGTGAAGGGCACCAGAATACTGGCGATAAACACCACCGCCGCCACCGGAAGATTGCCGGAGGCCAGGCCGAGGATGCCGGAAAAGATGGTGTCCTCGCGCCGCGAACCGTTCACGTAGACCACGGAAATCGGCAACAGGTTGGCGGGGATCAGCAGCACAATCGAGGCGATCAGCGCCGCCCAGGATTTTTGCAGGCTATGGCGACGCCGAAAGTCGAGCGGCGTATGGCAGCGTGGACAGCGGCCGCGCGCGTCTGGCTCGCCGGTATTATGGCAGTTGAGGCAGACCTGCAGCCTGTCGTGCGCGCGCATATTCTGCTTCTGCGGATAGAAATGTTCCCAGAGTTGCTCGACGTTGAGGTGGATCAGGGTCAGCAGGCTTAGCAGCGTGAGCGTCAGGTAGGCGGCTAGCCCGTAACCCACCTCCAGCGAGGCGTAGTCCTGCACTTTTATTGAGGCCACTGCGATACCTATCAGGTAGATGTCGAGCATCACCCACTCTTTAACTTTCTCCAGCATCAGCAGCACCGGACGCAGGTTCATTCCCAGCCGATGGCCGAGGGTCAGATAGCCGATGCCCGCCACCAGCGCGAGCGGCGCGCCGATAGTGCAGAAGGCCACCATTGAGGCGGTCAGCACGTTGCCCTGTTCCGCCATCTGGATGACGCCGCCCAGCAGGCTGGCGTTAATGCGCATGCCGAGCAGGCGAATATCCACCAGCGGCAGGGTAAAGGCGAAAGGCATCAGCACCAATATCATCGCGGCCATGACCGTCAGTCGCGTCATCGACCAGTCGCGCCCGCTGATAATTTGTGCATGGCAGCGTGGACAATAGGCAGACTGATGCGATTTCACATCCGGTAAGGAAAAAAGGGTATCGCATTGCGGACAACGCTGATAACGTGCGTGGGGCAATGGCTGGCTGATAGCGTGAATTTTCATAGGGTGATGCAGGTTTCGCCCAGATATTTGTCGCTGTGACCGGATGCGGTCGTGGGGCAAAAAAACGTTTTACGTTTCCGGCATCCCCGCGAGGGGCCCACGTTTCGATCCACAAAAATCTAAGGTTATAGCAACTAACGCTATGATTCACCTTGTGGCGGTGGATATTTAGTGCTTATTTTAACGGGCGGTTAATTAAAGCCGCTCTGTTGTTAATGTTAATGGTTAAACAATGAACAAAACTGCCTTTTACGATGATTTGAATCGCGACATGCGCGCGCTGCTGGCGGGTGAGAGATCGTTTCTTGCCGCGCTAGGCAATTTCAGCGCGCTGCTGTATGAACGCCTTGAGGGCGTCAACTGGGCGGGCTTCTACCTGCTGACGGAAGCCGACACGCTGGTGCTGGGGCCTTTTCAGGGCAAAATCGCCTGCGTGCGCATTCCGGTAGGCAAAGGCGTTTGCGGCACGGCGATCGCGCAGGATAAAGTACAGCGCGTCGACGACGTGCACGCCTTTCCCGGCCATATCGCCTGCGACGCCGCCAGCAACGCTGAGATCGTGATTCCTCTGAAAGTAAACGGCGCGCTGGTAGGCGTTCTGGATATCGACAGCACGGTGTTCAATCGCTTCGACAGCGAGGATGAGACAGGGCTGGTTGCACTGACTGATGGGCTTTGCGACGTGTTGGCGGACAGCGATATCGAAAAATTTTTGCAGCTGACGCGTAGCTAATCGACTGGATCGCATGGTATTTGGCAATGTTGTCATTATAATGTCGCCTGTTCATGCCTGCTCTGGTCGGCAAATCCGTTGTAATCAGGAAATTTCATGGAAAATCAACCTAAGTTGAATAGCAGTAAAGAAGTGATCGCCTTTCTGGCGGAACGTTTTCCAAACTGCTTTAGCGCCGAAGGTGAGGCGCGTCCGCTCAAAATCGGCATCTTTCAGGATCTGGTCGAGCGTGTTCAGGGCGAAATGGGTCTGAGCAAGACTCAGCTGCGTTCAGCGCTGCGTCTTTATACCTCCAGCTGGCGCTATCTCTACGGCATCAAAGCCGGCGCGACGCGCGTCGATCTCGACGGCAACGCCTGTGGCGTGCTTGACGAGCAGCACGTGCAGCATGCGCGTCAGCAGCTGGAAGAGGCGAAAGCGCGCGTTCAGGCGCAGCGCGAGCAGCAGAAAGCCGCGAAGCGCGAAGCAGGCGAAGAGGGTGCAGAACCGCGTCGTCCGCGTCGTCCGGCCGCACGCAAGCCAGCCGAAGGCGAAGCGCCGCGTAAAGCGCGTCCTCAGTCGCCGCGTCCGGCCGCTCAGGATCGCAAACCAGCTCCGCGCCCGGTCGCTGAGGCGAAACCCATCACCGATACCTCAACGTTGCAACCTGGCCAGAATATCAAAGTCAAAGCAGGCAAAAGTGCGATGGACGCTACCGTTCTTGAAGTGTCAAAAGACGGCGTTCGGGTACAGCTCGCTTCCGGCATGGCAATGATTGTGCGCGCAGAACACTTGCAGTTCTGAAACGGAGGCTGACCCCGGCATGAACACCCTGTTAAAAATCGGTATGATTGCGGGCCTGCTACTGGCAGGCCCTTCATTTGGCGCTGAGAATATTACCCGCGTCGATCAAATTCCCCAGCTGCACGAAGATCCGCAGGATCCTACCGTCAGTGAACGGGTGACCTCTCGCTTTACCCGCTCTCACTATCGCCAGTTCGATCTCGATCAGGCCTTTTCGGCGAAAATTTTCGACCGTTACCTGAACATGCTCGACTACAACCACAACGTGCTGCTGGCATCGGACGTGGCGCAATTCGCCGACAAGAAAAGCACGCTCGGCGACGAGCTGCGCAGCGGCAAGCTCGATGTTTTCTACGATCTCTATAACCTGGCGCAGAAACGCCGATTCGAGCGCTATCAGTACGCGCTCGACGTGCTGAAGCGCCCGATGAACTTTACCGGCAACGACACCATCGATATCGATCGCGCTAAAGCGCCCTGGCCAAAAGATCAGGCGGAGCTGAATGCGTTATGGGACACCAAGGTAAAGTATGACCAGCTCAGCCTGAAGCTGACGGGCAAAGATGAAAAAGAGATCCGCGATGTGCTGACCAAACGCTACAACTTCGCGATTCGCCGCCTGGCGCAGAGCAACAGCGAAGATGTGTTCCAGCTGGCGATGAACGCCTTCGCGCACGAAATCGATCCGCATACCAACTACCTGTCGCCGCGCAATACCGAACAGTTCAACACCGAAATGAGCCTGTCGCTGGAAGGCATTGGCGCGGTGCTGCAGATGGATGACGACTATACGGTAATCAACTCTATGGTCGCGGGCGGTCCTGCGGCGAAAAGTAAAGCGATTGGCGTCGGCGATCGCATTGTTGGCGTCGGTCAGCCGGGCAAGCCGATGGAAGATGTGATTGGCTGGCGTCTTGACGATGTGGTAGCCAAAATCAAGGGGCCGAAAGGCAGCAAGGTGCGTCTTGAAGTGCTGCCTGCAGGCAAAGGCACTAAAACCCGCACCGTGACCCTGACGCGCGAGAAGATTCGCCTTGAAGACCGCGCGGTGAAGATGAGCGTGCACAACGTCGGCAAACAGAAAGTCGGCGTGCTGGATATTCCGGGCTTCTATGTCGGTCTGACCGATGACGTGAAGGTGCAACTGCAAAAACTGCAGAAGCAGAACGTCGACAGCATAGTGATCGATCTGCGCACCAACGGCGGCGGCGCGCTGACCGAAGCGGTTTCGCTCTCCGGCCTCTTTATTCCCAGCGGTCCAGTGGTGCAGGTGCGCGACAACAACGGTCGCGTGCGTGAAGACAGCGATAACGACGGCGTCGTCTACTACAAAGGCCCGCTGGTGGTGCTGGTGGACCGTTTCAGCGCCTCGGCGTCGGAAATTTTCGCGGCGGCTATGCAGGATTATGGTCGCGCGCTGATTGTCGGCGAACCGACCTTCGGCAAGGGCACCGTGCAGCAGTACCGCTCCCTGAACCGCATCTACGATCAGATGCTGCGTCCAGAGTGGCCTGCGCTCGGTTCTGTGCAGTACACCATCCAGAAGTTTTACCGCATCAACGGCGGCAGCACCCAGCGTAAAGGCGTCACGCCGGATCTGCTGATGCCGACCGGGGTGGAAGCGGCGGAAACCGGCGAGAAATTTGAAGATAACGCGCTGCCGTGGGACAGCATCAACGCGGCGACCTACACCAAAACCGGCGACATTAAGCCGCTGGTGGCGCAGTTAACCAAACAGCACGAGGCGCGTATCGCCCAGGATCGCGAGTTCCAGTACATCATGAAGGATATCGCCCGCTTCAATGCGATGAAGGACAAGCGCAATATCGTGTCGCTTAATCTCGCCCAGCGCGAGAAAGAGAATCACGAAGAGGATGCGCTGCGTCTGGAGCGAATTAACGCGCGCTATCAGGCGGAAGGTAAAAAGCCGCTGAAGAGCCTGGACGATCTGCCGAAAGATTACAAAGAGCCCGATCCTTATCTCGACGAGACGGTGAAAATCGCCAACGATCTGGCGCAGCTGGATAAGTCCCAGCCCGCGTCAACGACCCCCGCCGCGCAGTAAGCGCAGGGGAGTGAAAAGCACCGCGCTGCGGTGCTTTTTTTTGCCTGAAGGCAGCAGATGGCCCGCTCAAACCTGGCGGTGCGACGAAAGCGTGACTAAATGTAAAGTTATGTCTTTTTAGACACTTAAAGGTTAAGGTCGCTTGAAATGCGCCGCGATGACCTTAGGATAAGGATTCGCGCAGCTAGCGCATGAACAACTGAGGAAGATTAACTTTTATGATGCGTATTGCTCTTTTCCTGGTGACCAACTTAGCTGTGATGTTGGTCTTTGGGCTGATCCTCAGCCTGACAGGGATCCAGTCAAGCAGTGTTCAGGGCCTGATGATTATGGCAGGCCTGTTTGGCTTTGGCGGTGCGTTTGTTTCACTGCTGATGTCGAAGTGGATGGCGTTGCGTTCAGTCGGCGGTGAGGTCATTGAACAACCCCGGAATGAAACGGAACGCTGGCTGATGCAGACCGTTGGGCGTCAGGCGCAGCAGGCGGGCATCGCGATGCCGCAGGTCGCTATCTACCATGCGCCCGACATCAACGCCTTCGCCACCGGCGCGCGCCGCGACGCCTCGCTGGTCGCCGTCTCAACCGGCCTGTTGCAGAACATGAGCCGCGACGAAGCGGAAGCGGTGCTGGCGCATGAGATCGCGCATATTGCCAATGGCGATATGGTCACCATGACGCTGATCCAGGGCATCGTGAACACCTTCGTGATCTTTATCTCGCGCATTATCGCGCAGGTCGCATCGGGCTTCCTCTCCGGCAACCGCGACGGCGAGGAGAGCAGCAACGGCAATCCGCTGGTCTACTTTGCCGTGGCGACGGTGCTGGAGTTGGTGTTTGGCATTCTGGCCAGCATCATCACCATGTGGTTCTCGCGCCACCGTGAATTCCACGCCGATGCCGGTTCTGCGAAGCTGGTGGGTCGCGAGAAGATGATCGCCGCGCTGCAACGCCTGAAAACCAGCTACGAACCGCAGGAGCCGAGCAGCATGATGGCGTTCTGCATCAACGGCAAAAACAAGTCGCTGAGCGAACTCTTTATGTCACACCCGCCGCTGGATGAGCGTATCGAAGCGCTGCGCAGCGGTCAGTATCTGAAGTAACCGCTCAGACGATAAAAAGGCGACTCCCTGGAGTCGCCTTTTTTATGGCCATCACTGCGTCGCGGCGCTTTTCTGCGACAGGCGCGACAGGCTGAACAGCGCGGCGACGCTGGAGAAGAGCCCGGCAAGGATCAGCGAAGCGTGCGTGCCGCCCTGATCGAACCAGGTGAACATCAGCGCGACCAGCGCTGCGCCGCTGCTCTGACCCAGCAGACGTGCCGTGCCCAGCATCCCGCTGGCGCCGCCGCTGCGGTTGCGCGGAGCGGAAGAGATAATGGTATGGTTGTTAGGCGACTGGAACAGGCCGAAACCAGCGCCGCACAGCGCCATGCGCCAGATAATCTCCCCGTCCTGGGGCTGCCCGGGCAGCAGCGCCAGCAGAAACAATCCGGCTGCGAACAGCACCAGACCGATGCCGCCCAGCAGCCCGGCGTGAATATGTTCAATCAGGCGTCCGGCAATCGGCGCCAGCACCATCGTCGCCAGCGGCCAGGGCGTCAGCAGCAGGCCGGTCGCCACCTCGTCGCGTCCCAGCACGTTCTGCAGGAAAAAGGGCAGTGACACCATCGCCAGCATCTGCGCGCAGAAAGAGCAAATGGAGGTGCAGATTGAGAGGCTGAACAGCGGAATACGCAGCAGATCCACCGGCAGCAGCGGGACCGCCAGCCGCTGCTGCCGACGCACGAAAAACACGCCGAGCAGCGCCAGCACAGCCATTTCCCCCAGCGCCAGTGCCCAGCTGCCGCCCTGGGCAAACCCCGTCAGCGCATAAATGAGCAGGCCAAAAAACAGCGCGTTCATCAGCGCGCTCGGCACGTCAAACTTCTGCGCCTTCGCTTTCTGGCTGTTCTCCGGCAGGAAGCGCAGCGCCAGCCACAGCGCAATCACGCCGAGCGGCACGTTAATCAGGAACAGCCACTTCCAGCTGGCGAACGACAGAATTGCTGCCGCCACCGTCGGCCCGGCCGCGCTGGAGACCGCCACCACCAGCGAGTTGATCGCCATGCCGCGCCCCAGGTGACGCTGCGGATAGATAATGCGGATCAGCGCGGTGTTAACGCTCATCAGCGCCGCGCCGCCAAAGCCCTGCAGCACGCGCGCCAGCGTCAACATCGACAGCGACGAGGAGAGGGCGCAGAAGGCTGAAGTGAGGATAAACAGACCGAGCCCGACCTGGTAGACCCGGCGATAGCCGAGCATATCGCCGAGAAAAGAGAGCGACAGCAGCGAGGCGACGATAGCAATTTGGTAGGCGTTGACGATCCAGACCGACTGCGCCGGACTGGCGTGCAGATCGCGCGCGATGGTCGGCAGCGCCACGTTGGCGATAGCGCCATCCAGCACCGCCATCATAATACCCAGCGCAATGGTAATAATAGCGCCGTACCGCTGCGGAGCGGGCAGGCCATCCTGAAAAGGTGTTGGGGACATAGCGAGAAAAATAAAGTGGGTGAGTATCACCATGCTAATGAATCTGCTGCTGAAACGCACCGTCTTTAGCGCAATAAGCAGGGTTAAAGTATGTCGTGCGGTGACAGATGAGGGTCTGGCGCGCTATATTGGCCATCTGTTCCGATTTTATTAAAACAATTTTAAAAAAGGGTGCGTGATGGCCGCCAGTGAAAACGATAAACAACCCGACGCCGTTTCCTCCGTGATGAAGGTGTTCGGCATATTGCAGGCGCTGGGCGAAGAGCGCGATCACGGCATCACCGAACTGGCGCAGCGCGTGATGATGTCGAAGAGCACCGTTTACCGCTTCCTGCAAACCATGAAAACGCTGGGTTATGTGACGCAGGAAGGAGAGAGCGAAAAGTACTCTCTGACCCTGAAGCTGTTCGAGCTGGGCGCGAAGGCGTTGCAGAACGTCGATCTTATCCGCAGCGCAGACGTGCAGATGCGCGAGCTTTCCCGACTCACCAAGGAGACGATTCACCTCGGCGCGCTGGAAGAGGACAGCATCGTCTACATCCATAAAATCGACTCGCTCTACAATCTGCGTATGTATTCGCGCATTGGACGGCGCAATCCGCTGCACACCACGGCGATCGGCAAAGTGCTGCTTGCATGGCGCGACCGCGCCGAGGTGAATGAGATCCTCAAAGAGGTGGAGTTCAAGCGCAGCACCGCCAATACCATCGTTACGCGCGAAGCGCTGATCGAGGTGCTCGATCAGGTGAAGATGCAGGGCTTTGGGGAAGATAATGAGGAGCAGGAAGAGGGGCTGCGCTGCATCGCCGTGCCGGTTTTTGACCGCTTCGGCGTGGTGATCGCCGGTCTGAGCATCTCTTTCCCGACGATTCGCTTCTCGGAAGAGGCGAAAAGCGACTACGTTGCCATGCTGCACCGCGCGGCGCGCGCTCTCTCCGCCGAAATGGGCTATCACCACTACGATTTTTAATAAAAAAGGCGGGCCCAGGCCCGCTTGACCTTTCGAAGCAGAGTCAGTGCGGCGCTGTTGGCCGCGTGCCCCTTAATTGTCTATCACCTCGCCGCTCTTCTTCAGCAGCGGGCAGTCGCTCACGCCAATAACGCCGCTGTCGGTATGCAGATATTGAGCGGTAATCAGACCGCGCGCGGTAAGGTAGTTACATTTCAGGCCCAGACCCGCTGCGTTTTTAGCGCTGCCGGTCAGCACGCCATAGCCGGTAAACAGCATGGCGACCCAGATAACGGCGAGCAGAACGATCGCCCGAATAAAGAGTTTCATTTTTTCTCCTTGTGATACATAACGCAGCTCTCCACCTTGAGCTGTCGCCCGTAATATTAACAGCTTGCCTCGCTTTGTCTGCTGAAGCGATCGGAGATTGCTGAAAGCGAGGCGTCAGGGAATTCTGCATTCAGGCGCATAGCCTGGTCAGCTGTGCGTGCAGCAGGTAGAATCGGCGTCATCAATATTTTTACGTTTTGAGGCAGTGATGAACGAAGTAGCCGCAACCACCGATCCCCTGTTCAGCTATGGCGTACTGGCGGTCACTATTATTGTGGCGTTTATCGCCTGGTTTTTCGTTAACCGGGCCAGCGTGCGCGCCAGCGAACAGATCCAGCTGCTGAGCCAGCTGCTGGAAGAGCAGAAAAAACAGAACGCCCTGCTGCGTCGCCTGGTGGAGAGCCAGAGCGTGGAGCAGGCAAAGCCAGAGGCGGAAGAAGCGCGCGATTTTATCCGCATGATCCCGGAACGCTAAGGTTCCTGAGCCCGGCAAGGAGACGACATGCCCCGGCAAAACCCCTGGTACGACGCCAGCAAAACGCACCATACCCCTGAAGGTTTCCGTAATCCCGAGCCGGATCTGCGTCAGCCCGGCGATCTCCAGCGCTGGCGCAAAGCGCGCAAGGCGGCGGGGCTGCCCTTACCGCCGCAGGCGGGCTATGAGCCGTTCAAAGCGCGCTGGTGGCAGCCCGCCGATCTCGCTGGCGCGGACGATCGCATCTGGTGGTTGGGTCATGCGGCGGTGCTGCTGCGCCTTAATCAGCGCTATCTGCTGATCGATCCTGCGCTCTCAACGCGCGCCTCGCCGCTGCCCTTTGTCGGACCGAAACGCAAAACCCCGCCGCCGCTGCGCATCCAGGATCTGCCGCGCCTCGACTATGTGCTGATTTCTCACAATCACTACGACCATCTCGACGCCGCCACCGTCAAACGCATTCTCCGCCGCTTCCCCGAGGTTACCTTTCTGGTGCCGCTGGGGCTGGAAGGCTGGTTCAAACGGCGCGGCGCGCGCCATGTGCGCCAGCTTGACTGGTGGCAGAGCCAGCAGGAGGCGGATCTCACCCTGACCGCCGTGCCGGCGCGTCACTGGAGCATGCGCTCGCCCTGGGATCGCAACCGCTCGCTGTGGTGCGGCTGGGTCGTACGCAGCAAGAGGCTGAATTTCTGGTTTTCCGGCGACAGCGGTTTTTCTGACAATCTGGCGGAGATCCCGCGCGAGCTCGGCCCTTTTAATCTGGCCGCGTTGCCTGTCGGCGCCTATGCACCGAAATGGTTCATGCAGAGCAGCCATATGGATCCGGATCAGGCGGTTTCATTATGGCGGCTAGCGGGCGAGCCGCTCACCCTGCCGATCCACTGGGGCGTATTTGAACTCGCTGACGAATCGCTGGATGAGCCTCCAGCGGAATTAATGCGCGCTATTCAGCGCAGCGGAGAGGATAATGGCCGTTTCGCGCCGTGGAGAATAGGGGAGGGGCGCAGCCTGGAAAATAGTAACCAGGAAAATTCCTAAATATTGACGCTTATCCTCAGGCGGGTATTGGGTTTCAACAGAACAATTATTCAGGATCAAAGAATAAAAATTAATGATTGATGAGTGATGCTCTGCTTTTAATTGGGGCAACGCACTTTTTATTTTCATGATTTTGGTGCAAAGGTATTTATTATCTGCGCCAGTAAAAATGAGAGCCCGCTAGCGATTAAACGTTAACAACGGCGGCGCATTTTACTTTTGCGGTTTCGCTTAAGAAAAACGAATGCCATAATACTGCAATAATTTAGCTGTAAATTAACTTGTTACGGTGAACAAGGTTGGACGATGACGCGGTCATCCGCTAAAGTTATTTGCCTCTTCGCCAGATTGATGGATAGCGCTTTTTCGACTACTGCTGGATAAGTTATGTACCGAAATGAACAAAGGGCGCTGCTGCTTTGCAAAATTTGTGCGGCGCGTCCATGGTCGATTAAAAATGCCTTGCCATTAATTTGCGGATATGTGATAACAATTCGTGGGTCAAACGAGGTACAGTTCTGTTTATGTATGGCATCTTCAGTAAAGAAGTTACGAGTAAAAACGTTGACGTTGAATACCGCTTCCTTGCCGAACCTTATTAGTGCCTCATTCAGTAACGTCTCTGGTTTCTCTGTAGGTCTGCTTTCGGGCAAAATAAACACTCTAAGGAATTTGCAAAATGGCAAAGATTAAAGGTCAGGTTAAGTGGTTCAACGAGTCTAAAGGTTTTGGTTTTATTACTCCTGCTGACGGTAGCAAAGATGTGTTCGTACACTTCTCCGCTATCCAGGGCAACGGTTTCAAAACCTTGGCTGAAGGCCAAAGCGTTGAGTTCGAAATTCAGGACGGCCAGAAAGGCCCGGCTGCAGTCAACGTAACCGCTATCTGATTTCGTGCCAGCTCGGTGCCATGCACCACTGAAAACGAATCCTGTAAAGCCCTGGTCATCTGACCGGGGCTTTTTCTTTGCGCTTTCGATACGGTGGTGAACGGAGTACACTGCGGCGCTCATGTTAATGGAGTTCGTATGTTACTGATTTGCCCCCTCTGTCATCTCCCTTTACAGCCTGAAAATCGCAGCTGGCGCTGTGGAAACCGTCATCAGTTCGACCAGGCGAAAGAGGGCTACCTCAATTTGCTGCCCGTTCAGCATAAAGGCTCGCGCGAGCCTGGCGACAGCCCGGAGATGATGCAGGCGCGGCGCGAGTTTTTACAGGCGGGCTACTATCAGCCGCTGCGCGAGGGGGTAGTGGCGCTGCTGCGTGAAAAGCTGCAAGACCCGGACGCATTGCTCGATATCGGCTGCGGCGAAGGCTATTACACCTCGGCGCTCGGCGCGCTGGGCGGCGAAGTCTACGGGCTGGATATCGCTAAAAACGCCATTCGCCTGGCGGCGAAGCGCTATCCTGACGTACAGTTTTGCGTCGCTTCCAGCCAGCGACTGCCCTTTGCCGACGCTTCTCTGGATGGCGTTGTGCGTATCTACGCCCCCTGCAACGAAGCGGAGCTGACGCGCGTTATCAGGCCTGGCGGCGTGCTGCTGACCGTCACGCCCGGGGCGCACCATCTGCAACAGTTCAAGGCGCTGATCTATCGCGAGGTGCAGCTTCATGCGCCAGAAGAGAAGTGTTACAGCGGCTTTAGCGAAGAGAGCCAGCAGTCGCTGCGCTACACGATGCACCTGAGCGGCGACGCGGCGGCCACGCTGCTGCAGATGACCCCTTTCGCCTGGCGCGCGAAGCCGTCGGTGTGGGGTGAACTGCAGGCGTCGAAAACCTTCGAATGCGACGCCGACTTCCGTCTGACGCTCTGGCGGCGCGATTAGCGCGCCTCCATCAGCGTATGGTAGATGCGTTCAAGATCGTCGAGCTGCTGCACGGCGATCAGCAGGCGTCGCTGCTCCAGCTGCATCACCAGAATGCCGTCTTCAGAGAGATTGAGGCTCTGAATGCGCGCATAGTCTATCCAGACGCCGCCATAAAACAGCCCGTCGCGCTTCATCAGCAGAACTGGGCGGCGCAGCCAGAAGAGCCAGAAGGCGAGAAAGAGCAGCACCATCAGCAGGGTAGTGGTGAGCTGCGGCCCCTGATGCGTCACATTATTCCAGAGTAAAATCGCCAGCAGCCCGATAAATATCAGGCTGTCGATCTTGTGCCTGCGCCGCAGCGCCACGCTTAAACGCGTCGGGCCTTTGCGGCGCGGCAGAATAACGTCGTGGTAGAGAGAAAAAAGCAGCAGCGCGGCGATGCAGAGCGCGATGAGGCCGTCCGTTAGTGTCATCACATTCTCCTGAGGCGATACGGCGGAAAAGCGGGGAAGAGGCCGGGCGCGGCGCGCCCGGCGAAAGGACTACAGGCCAAGCAGGCCGATCCAGTAGCCGAAAATCCCGATAACGAAGAAGCCGACGATAATCCACAGCGCGTTGACCTTGCGGCGCAGCAGCCACATACAGGCGAAGGTCAGCAGCAGCGGCACAATGCCTGGCATCAGCTGATCGAGGATGGTCTGAACCGTGGTAACGGTGGTCTTCCCGGTCTGATCGGTAATGCGCGACACCACCAGTGGAATATTAACGTGCGTCCACTTGTTCACCAGCGCGCCCATGACAAACAGGCCGAGAATCGACGCCCCCTCCGTCAGCTTCTGCAGGAAACCGCCGCCCATGTCGCTGACGATATCGATCCCTTTGCGGTAGCCGTACGCCACGCCGTAATAGCGGGTCAGCAGGCGCGCCAGGTTGAACAGCACAAAAAAGAGCAGCGGGCCCAGCAGGCTGCCGCTCATGGCGATGCCTGCGCCAAGCGCGGCGAAGACCGGACGCACGGTGCCCCAGAAAATCGGGTCACCGACGCCCGCCAGCGGGCCCATCAGGCCGACCTTGATGCCGTTGATGGCGGCGTCGTCGATCTCGGCGCCGTTTGCGCGCTGCTCTTCCATCGCCATGGTCACGCCTAATACCGGTGCGGCGACGTAGGGATGGGTGTTGAAAAACTCGAGATGGCGTTTAATCGCCTGACGGCGCGCCTCGTTATTTTCCGGATAGAGGCGGCGGATCACCGGCACCATTGAGAAGCAGAAGCCCAGCGCCTGCATACGCTCGAAGTTCCACGACCCCTGGAACAGGTTCGACCGCAAAAACACGCCGCGGATATCGCCTGGGGTGAGTTTCTTTTGCGTTGTAGTGGTATCTACCATGTTGTCACCTGTTCCTTAGTCAAGTTCGTTATCGAGATCGTTATTTGCTGGACCCGCTGCAGGCGCGCCCGCCACGCGGTTATATTTCGGCGCCAGCTGGATATAGAGCACTGCCATGACCACGCCGATGACGCCCAGCGCCACCAGGTTGAAGCTGGTGAAGGCCGCAGTGACGAAGCCGAGGTAGAAGAAAGGCATCAGATAGCCTGCGCGCATCATATTGATGACCATGGCGTAACCGACCACCACGATCATGCCGCCGGCGATGTTCAGGCCGTTGGTGACCACTTCAGGAATAGAGCTGAGCAGGGAGTGAACCGCGCTGGTGCCGACGGAAATCGCCACGATCAGCGCTGGAATGGCGATTCGCATCGCCTGCAGCACCAGCGCCGAAACGTGGATCCACGAAATCGCCGTCAGGTTGCCTTTCTCCGCCGCTTTATCAGCTGCATGCTGGAAGGCCACGGTGATGGTGCGCACGATAATCGTCAGCACCTGGCCTGCCGCCGCCAGCGGAATCGCCAGCGCAATGCCCGCGCCGACGCTCTGACCGCCAGCGATAACCAGAATGGTAGAGATAATGGAGGCGAGAGCCGCATCGGGTGCCACGGCAGCGCCGATGTTCATCCAGCCCAGCGCGATCATCTCCAGCGTGCCGCCGATGATGATGCCGGTTTTCATATCGCCGAGCACCGCCCCAATCAGGGTACAGGCCACCAGCGGACGGTGAAACTGAAACTCATCCAGAATCGAGCCCATACCCGCAATACAGGCCACGATAAATATCAGGATGATTTGTAGCGAGGTTATTTCCATCATATCCCTTCTCCTCAGCAGGATAGCGTTAACTGGCCCGCAGGCGCAGCTGGCGGCGTTTTACGCATTGACCTTCGCAATCAGGTCCATCATTTTTAGTTTTTGATCGCTGGAGACTTTACGAACTTCCAGCTCGATATGGCGTTCGTTGAGCTTGCGGAACGCGGCGATATCTTTGTCATCGACCGAGACGGCGTTATTGACCTGGGTTTTGCCCTGACGAAACGCCATGCCGCCGATATTGACCGACTTAATCTCCACGCCTTGCTCGACCACGCGCAGCACGTCGGTGGGATTGGTAAACAGCAGCATCACGCGATCGCGGCCATATTTCGGGTTATTCCAGACGCGCACCATCTTGTCGACGTCTACCACGTGCGCGGTCACGCCGGGCGGCGCCACCTGCGTCAGCAAGGTTTTGCGCACGTGATCTTTGGCGACTTCGTCGCTCACCACGATGATGCGCGAGACGTTGGTCTCTTTGGTCCAGCGCGTCGCCACCTGACCGTGGATCAGGCGGTCGTCGATGCGCGCCAGCCCAATCTTCATATGTTCGCCCGGCGCCAGCGGCTGCGCAGGGGCAGGCGGCGCTTTGGCGGCAGGGGCGGCGGCTGGGGCAGGCGGCGCGGCAAGCGCGGTTTTCTGCGCCTTAACGCCTTCGCGACCTGTTTCCACCGCGATGCCAACCAGTTCGGTAAAGCTGGGATCGTCGTCGCGCGCCATCAGCGTTTCTACCAGCATCGGAATATTGACCCCGGCGATCACATCGTAATTTTCTTTATCCAGCACCACGCGGCTGGCGGCGTTGAACGGACTTCCGCCCCAGGTATCGACTAAAAACAGCGCCCCTTTCGAGGTATCCAGCTTTGCCAGCTGCGCCTGATATTTTTCAATAAGCGTTTCTGCATTTTCGCCGGGCACAAAGTCGATCCATCCGACGTTCTCCTGCTCGCCCAACAGCATCTCTGCGGTTTTCAGCAGTTGCTCGGCTGCCCAGCCGTGTGTACCAATCACTATCGCAATGGTCACTTGCTACCTCCGTTCGCTAAAGAAATTCGTCTGGAGTCGACGAATCGTTATGAGTTATCGCTACGGTTATCTGGCGACAAACGTAGTCAAAACATCTGAATTAAAGAATCATTCTCCGGGCGTCTTGAATGATCGATAAATCGCGATTTATTTTAGTGCGCGAAAAAATAATTTATGTGACGGTTGTCAGTAATCAGACGGCCGAACCTGCCTTAAACAGGGTTTATTAGCGAATCGGCGCTGAATCATTTGTAAATGAAAGAAAATTTTTTGACGTACATTACTGGCCTGTTACATTAACGATCTGTTTATTACTCAGGAGTAACGGGTTTCAGCCCACCTTTATGGATCGTCACCGACGTCGCTTAACCACTTTGATGCGCGCATCCGCGCTTTCCCTCACGCCTGACGGCGTACCTGCAGTTTATCCGATTGTCTTTCTGTCACGTCACCACAGGACGCTGGCACGATATCGTTCAGTCTGTCTCTCGTTCAGGAGTCAATGATGGAATTTCTCTTCGACCCCTCAATCTGGGCCGGTTTGCTCACGCTTGTCGTACTGGAAATCGTGCTTGGCATCGACAACCTGGTGTTTATCGCCATCCTGGCTGACAAGCTGCCGCCGAAGCAGCGCGATAAGGCGCGTTTGATCGGCCTGTCGCTGGCGCTGGTGATGCGTCTGGGCCTGCTGTCGCTCATCTCCTGGATGGTCACGCTGACGCGCCCGTTATTTAGCGTTGGCGAGTTTAGCTTTGCAGGACGTGATTTGATTCTGCTGGTGGGCGGGGTGTTCCTCTTGTTCAAGGCGACGATGGAGCTGCATGAGCGGCTGGAGAACCGTCAGCTCGAGCATCAGGGAAACCGCAGCTATGCCAGCTTCTGGGCGGTGGTGACGCAGATTGTGGTGCTGGACGCGGTCTTCTCGCTGGATGCGGTGATCACGGCGGTCGGCATGGTAAACCATCTGCCGATTATGATGACGGCGGTCGTGATCGCCATGGGCGTTATGCTGCTGGCCTCGAAGCCGCTGACCAACTTCGTCAACGCGCATCCTACCGTGGTGGTGCTCTGCCTGAGCTTCCTGCTGATGATCGGCCTGTCGCTGGTGGCGGAAGGTTTCGGCTTCCATATCCCGAAAGGCTATCTCTACGCGGCGATCGGCTTCTCTATTCTGATCGAACTGTTTAACCAGATTGCGCGCCGCAATTTTATGCGCCATCAGGCGCATCGCCCCATGCGCGAGCGCACTGCCGAGGCGATTTTGCGCCTGATGGGCGGTCGTCAGCGTCCGGCCCAGCCTGCGGTAAACGAGGAGTCCCCTCTGACGCAGGCGATGCCGCAGGAGGCCTTTAAGGATGAAGAGCGCTATATGATCAACGGCGTGCTGACGCTGGCGTCGCGCTCAATCCGCAGCATTATGACGCCGCGCGGCGAAATCTCCTGGGTTGACGCCCAGCGTCCAATGGATGAGATCCGTATTCAGCTGCTCGACACGCCGCACAGCCTCTTCCCGGTGTGCCGCGGCGAGCTGGATGAAATTATCGGCGTGGTGCGCGCTAAAGAACTGCTGGTGGCGATCGAACACGGAATGGATGTGGCAACCTTTGCCGCCGCGTCACCCGCTATCGTGGTGCCGGAAACGCTGGATCCGATTAACCTGCTGGGCGTGCTGCGCCGCGCCAAAGGCAGTTTCGTTATCGTCACCAACGAGTTTGGCGTGGTGCAGGGGCTGATTACGCCGCTGGACGTGCTGGAAGCGATCGCTGGCGAGTTCCCGGACGAGGATGAAACGCCGGATATTGTCGCCGACGGCGACGGCTGGATTGTTAAGGGCGGCACCGACCTCCATTCACTCCAGCAGCTGTTCGACGTCAACGACCTGGTCAACCCGGATGAAGATCACGCCTCCCTGGCGGGCCTGCTGATTGGTCAAAAAGGCCAGCTGCCGCTGCCGGGCGAGGTAATCGACTTGCCGCCGCTGCACTTCACTATCCTGCAGGCGACCGACTATCGTGTCGACCTGGTGCGCGTTACCAAAGATAAGCCGCACGAGGATGAGGAAGAGGAGCAGTAATCAGTCTAAATCTGTAGCGGGTTTATCGAACAGACGATGATGCTGTTCAACGCGTGGGTGAGAGGGGCCGAAGAGCAAAGCGTCCCGCAACAGGGACAAAAACGCCGGGAGCGTTTTTGAACAACGCGGTGCGTTGGCCCGGTTACGGGCGCACCTCAGGGAAGAGGTGCGTATCTGCGGGCCGAGCGAGCAAGGATGCGTAAAGCGACTTTGCGGTCGGGCCCTCTCATCCACGCAGGCATCCGCTCTTACAGGCAAGCTAAACGGCGCATATGCGCCGTTTTTTACGGGGTCAGCTGCGCCTGATGCTGCGTCAGCCAGGCGGGAAAATCCTCAATCGGCATCGGCCGCGCGTAGAAATAGCCCTGCAGCAGATCGACGCCGCGCTCGCGCAAATAGGCGGCCTGCTCGGCGGTTTCGACCCCTTCGGCCACCAGGCTAATGTTTAAACGCTGCGCCAGCGAAATCACCATATCGGTCACCGTCGCGTTGATGGCGTCGGTGCCAATCGCCGCGGTGAAAATCTTGTCAATCTTCAGCACGTCAGGCTGTAAATCCTTCAGATAGGAGAGCGAACTGTGCCCGGTGCCGAAGTCATCGATGGCCAGCCGCACGCCGATGCTGTGCAGCTGCGAAATCACCTTTTGGTCCACTACCGGCAGGGCGTCGCGCTCCGTCAGCTCCACTACCAGCTTCGGCAGCGGATTCGCCGGCCACCACAGCTGTTGCAGATCCTCGACGATGGCGCGATCGCGGAAGTGGCTGGCGGCCACGTTAATGGCGATATGAAATGAGGGGCAGCGCGGCAGGTTCGGCAGCTGCGCCACCGCTTTGTTAAGCACGAAGCGCGTCAGCGGCGCGATAAGATTCTGCCGCTCGGCCAGCGGAATAAACACGTCCGGCGGGATCCAGCCCTGGCGCGCGTTATGCCAGCGCAGCAGCAGCTCGATGCCGTCGCACTCGCCGCTCTGGGCGTTAATCAGCGGCTGGCAGTAGACCATAAATTCATTGGCGGTAATGCCGTAGCTGATCTGCCAGCTCAGGCTCATGCGGTTCGCCGTCGCCAGCCAGACGATATAGCCGATCAGCAGGCTCAGCAGCAGCGCCAGCGGCAGCTGCGACGGCAGCGACGCCATCGCCAGGCGTGCCGGCGAGGGGCCATAGAGCGTAATGGAAAAGGGATAGCGCAGCGAACCCTGATCGTAGCTGACCTCATCTTCTGACGGCATCGTGGGCTCAATCAGCGGATTGCCATACTCCAGACTTTCGCCGCCGACGCTGAAAATAGCGCGCTCTACCCAGGGATGCTGTGGCTCCAGCAGATAGGTGCTCATCAGCTCAATATTAATCGCCTGTAAAATGCCTGAGCGGTTATCGAGTGTCTTAGGCGTCCACAGCAGCAGGATCGGCGAACCCTTCAGCAGGTAATTGTCGGTTGTCAGCATCATGCGCTGATTATTAATGGCCAGCTCGGGATAGGTCTGACTAAAAGGAATGGCGCGCGGTCCGTAAATGCTGGAGCAGTAGATGGTGTCGTTTTCCACCAGAAGCATGGCGCGCACGGTTTGCAGCGCAGAAATTTTCTCAACAAGCGGGAAGCGCACATCCTGACAGGGCACGCCGACCAGCCCCAGCGTATTGTTTGCCGAAACGTCGAGCGGCGAAAACATGCGGTCAAAGCGCTGAATAGCGTTATTAGCGAAATTAAGCGACTGCTGTTCAATACGCGACTTCTCTTCAAAAAAGCGCAAAGCCAGCGTCAATATTAAAACCACAGCGGCGAGCACCAACGCGATAAAGAGTCGCTTACGGCGAAACTGTCCAACATATTGCTGGGCCAAAAGCATCAGTAACCACCTTCCACACACTAAATTAAAGCAGGATAACGGAGAGATTATCGGCAAGGCGGAAATAAGGTTTAGCCATGCTTGATAAAAAAAGCGGTACTGAAATAACCGCGCGACCTGAAAGGGTCGCGCGAATCATTACTTTATCGTTAATCAGGGCGATGAGGTAGAGCGAGGCGCGCGATTCATGACGACCGCGCGAAAAACAACCGATGCCGGAACATTAGTCGCACTGAACTTTTATCGCCAGTCCGCCGCGCGAGGTCTCGCGATATTTGGCGTTCATATCTTTGCCGGTTTCATACATGGTTTCGATAACCTTATCGAGCGAAACGCGCGGCTCGCTGGTGCGGCGCAGCGCCATGCGGGCGGCGTTGATCGCCTTTACCGAGGCGATAGCGTTGCGCTCAATGCAGGGCACCTGCACCTGACCCGCCACGGGGTCGCAGGTCAGGCCGAGGTTATGCTCCATGCCGATCTCGGCCGCAACGCAGACCTGTTCCGGGCTGCCGCCCAGCAGTTCGGTCAGTCCGGCGGCCGCCATGGAACAGGCTACGCCGACTTCGCCCTGACAGCCCACTTCCGCACCGGAAATCGAGGCGTTCATTTTATACAGGATACCGATGGCGCCCGACGCCAGGAAATAGCGGGTGAAAATATCGGGCGTCACGGTTTCGATAAAGCGATCGTAATAGGCGAGCACCGCCGGAACGATGCCGCAGGCGCCGTTGGTGGGCGCGGTAACGACGCGGCCGCCAGCGGCGTTCTCTTCGTTGACCGCCAGCGCGAACATATTAATCCAGTCGATGACGTTCATCGGATCGTTGGAGTGTTTGGACGATGAGGTCAGCAGGCGACGCAGCGAGGCGGCACGGCGCGGCACGCGCAGCGGGCCCGGCAGCACACCTTCGGTATTGAGCCCGCGATCGATACAGGCCTGCATCGTCTGCCAGACGTCGGTAAAGTAGTCGCGGATCTCGTCGCGGGAGTGCAGCGCCAGTTCGTTCTTCATCACCAGGCCCGAGAGTGACAGACCGGTTTCGCGGCAGTGCGCCAGCAGCGCTTTCGCCGAGTGAAAAGGCCATGGCACGCTCACTTCATCCAGCGTCGACTGGCCGAAATGCTCTTCGTCGACGATAAATCCGCCACCCACCGAATAGTAGGTTTTGCTTAAGATCAGCAGGTCGCCCGCAAAGGCGAGCAGGCGCATGCCGTTTTCATGCAGCGACAGATTCTCGCTGCGGAACACCATGCCGCCTTCGCGCGGAAAGTCTACTTCGTGCGCGCCGTTGGCCAGCAGCAGTCGTTCGCGCTGCTCGACGTCTTTAATAAAGGCAGGAATGCTGTCGATATCCACCGTGGCCGGGGAAGCGCCCGCCAGCCCCATAATAATGGCGATATCGGTATGGTGGCCCTTGCCGGTTAGCGAGAGGGAGCCGTAGACGTCTACAGCGATGCGTGTCACCTCCTGAAGTTTTCCCTGTTCAACCAGCAGGTCGACAAACTCCTTGCCTGCTTTCATCGGCCCCACGGTATGGGAACTCGACGGGCCAATGCCCACTTTGAACATGTCAAAAACGCTAATCACAGGCGACACTCCTCACAAAAAATTTTTTATCTCTGCCGGGGCAGTTTGTGGCGCTAATAGTAATCGTCGGCCCAGGTAAACGAACGCCTTTTCGCATGAAATAAACTAATCGCTCAGGCGAGAAATAGTTATGCTGCACAGCTGAGTGCAACCGATTGTTTATAAAGGTTAAAAGAGAGCGAGGCGGGGGGTCAGAACGCAATCTGCTGGCTCAGAGAGCGGATGATGCCAGCCGTCATGCCCCATACCAGATACTCCTCATAGACCGAGAGCCAGACCGGATGACGCAGGCCGGCATGCTGCACCTCCAGCGACGCGTAACGGTTGAGCCGCAGCGCCTCTTCCAGCGGCATCTCAAAAGCGCTTTCCACCTCGTCGGGATTGATGTGCAGCGCAATCTGCGGCGAAATGATGCCAACCACCGGCGTCACGCGAAAGCCAGTGCTGCTGGTCACGGGAGCGAGCTGGCCGATCACCTTCACCTCATCAGGAGCGATGCCGACCTCTTCCTGCGCCTCGCGCAGGGCGGTCGCCACTAGGGAGATGTCGTCATCGTCCTGCATGCCGCCGGGAAAGGCGACCTGACCGGCATGCTTGCGCAGCTCCCGCGAACGGCGCGTCAGCAGCAGGCCCGGCGCGGCGCGCGCAACAATGGGCACCAGCACTGCCGCCTGGCGACCGGCGGGGCGCTGTTGCGGCTTCTCAGGCTGATGCAGCATAAAGCGGGTAATAAAGGCGTCGAGCGTAAGCGGCTTCATTCGTTGTCTCCGGACAGCGCAGGCAAAATGCGGCTGACTTTGTGTAGCGTTTCCTGATATTCGGCGTCCAGTTCGCTGTCGGCAACCACGCCGCCGCCCGCCGCGCAGAACAGCTGCTGGCGCTCGGCGATCAGCGTGCGAATAGTGATGCTGGTATCCATACGCCCGCAGAGGCTGAGATAGCCGATGCTGCCGCACCAGGCGTTGCGGCGATGCGGCTCCAGCTCGTCGATAATCTCCATCGCGCGGATTTTCGGCGCGCCGGTAATGGAGCCGCCGGGAAAACAGGCGCGCAGCAGATCGCTGGCGTGCAGCGAGGCAGGCAGGCGCGCACGTATGGTGCTGACCAGATGATGCACCGCCGGGAAAGGCTCGACCTCGAACAGCGCCGGCACGCTGACGGAGCCCGGCGCAGCGACGCGGCCGATATCGTTGCGCAGCAGATCGACAATCATCAGATTCTCGGCGCGATCCTTTTCCGACTGCGCCAGCGCCAGCGCTTCACGACGATCAAGCTCGGCATCGGCCGCACGCGGCCGCGTGCCCTTAATCGGCCGGGTTTCAATCTCATCGCCCTTCAGCGATAAAAAGCGCTCCGGCGACAGGCTGAGAATGGCGCTGTCGGGCAGGCGTAGAAAAGCACTGAATGGCGCACGGTTAGCGGCGTTGAGGCGGCAAAACGCCAGCCACTCATCGCCCTGATAGTGCGCCTGAAAGCGCTGCGCCAGATTGACCTGATAACAGTCGCCCGCCTGGATATAGGCCTGCACCGCGTGAAAACGCGCGGCGTAGTCGCGGTAGCGCAGGTTGGAGTGCCAGTCGCTGGTGAGCGAGAAGGGCGCGGCGTCGCGCGTCGGCCACTGCAGCAGCCAGCGCAGCCGCGCCTGCGCATCTCCCAGCGACACCAGCGTCAGGCGCTGCAGATGGTGGTCGGCGATCAGCGCCCAGTCGTAAATACCGATCGCCATATCAGGCGTCGTGAGATCGTCCACAGCCTGCTGCGGCAGGCGTTCGAAGCGGCGCCCGAGATCGTAGCCGAACAGGCCAAGCGCACCGCCCTGAAACGGCAGGTCGTCGCGAGCGTCGGGAGGCACATCCAGCGCCTCGCACTGGCGCTGCACCAGCCATAGCGGATCCTCAGCCGAGTGGCTCACGGCGTCGCGGGCGTCAATTGTCGTCAGGTCGCCGTGGGTCACCAGGGTGGCGCGCGGATCGGCGGTCAGTATATCGAAGCGGTTGTCCGCATGATCGGCATGGCCGGAGGTGAGCAGCATCGCCCAGGGAAGATGCGAAAGCCTGGCGAAATGCGCGCTGAGCGCATCCTGCGTATAGTGTAGACTGAGCGTTGAGACCATTATTCGGCAAAAATCAGACAGTAACGAGGGCGTTAGCCTGACATATTTTTTACCGGCTGGCATCTGTTTGTTCCCCTGGGAACCCTGCTGCCCGCCTTGCAACCAGGAGTGAAGAATGTTTAAAGGTTTACCGGCACTCTCCCACGAGCAGCAGCAGCAGGCGGTGGAGCGTATTCAGGAGCTAATGGCGGGCGGCATGTCCAGCGGAGAGGCGATTACGCAGGTCGCGCAGGAGATCCGTCAGACCCATACGGGCGAGCAGATCCGGGCGCGCTTCGAAGATGACGAGGATGAAGAGTAACGCCCGGCGCGGCCCTGTTGCCTATAGCGCCGCGATGATTTTAATCTCAACTTTATATTTGGGGTTCATCAGCCCGGCCTGAACGGTGCAGCGCACCGGCGCATTGCCGGGCGATACCCACGCGTTCCAGGCGCGGTTCATCGCCGCAAAATCCTCTTTTTCCACCAAAAAAATCGTGGCGTCGAGGATCTTGCTTTTATCCGAACCGACGCGCGTCAGCAGCGCGTCAATCACCGCCAGCGCGTTGGCGGTCTGCGCCTCAGCGTCGGCGTCGAGGTTTTCCGGCACGCTGGTGTAATAAACCGTTTGATCGTGGATAACGGCTTCAGACATACGATGTTCGGGATCGATACGGGTAATGGTCATTGTTTCTCCTTATTTTTCCAGCTGATAGCCTGGCATAGTCCAGGGGGCGCTGTCATCAGTTGTGGAGCCGCTGGTGGAATACTGACATAATTACAGTGTTTTTGCCGAAACGGGTGAGGAAGTGTGGCGGACGATTTTGCAGTAGATGGCGCGCTGGCGCAGGCGATTGCCGGCTTTAAGCCGCGCGAGGCGCAGCGTGAAATGGCGCAGGCAGTAGAAGAGGCGGTGAAGGCTGGCGGTGAACTGGTCGTCGAAGCGGGAACGGGCACGGGAAAAACCTACGCCTATCTGGCGCCCGCGCTGCGCGCCGGAAAAAAAGTGATTGTCTCAACCGGCTCGAAGGCGCTGCAGGATCAGCTCTACGGCCGCGATCTGCCGACCATCGCAAAGGCGTTAAATTTCACCGGTAAAACTGCCTTGCTGAAAGGGCGCTCCAACTACCTCTGTCTGGAGCGGCTGGAGCAGCAGTCGATGGCGGGTGGCGATCTTAACGCCCAGGCGCTGGGCGATCTGGTGACGCTGCGCGGCTGGTCGTCGCAAACCGTTGACGGCGATATCAGCAGCTGCGGCGGCGTCACCGAAGACAGTCCCATCTGGCCGCTGGTAACCAGCACCAACGACAACTGTCTCGGCAGCGACTGCCCGCTCTATAAAGATTGCTTCGTGGTCAAAGCGCGCAAGCGCGCGATGGATGCCGACGTGGTGGTGGTTAACCATCATCTGTTTCTTGCCGATCTGGTGGTCAAGGAGAGCGGCTTCGCAGAGCTGATCCCGGAAGCGGACGTGATGATCTTCGATGAGGCGCACCAAATCCCCGATATCGCCAGTCAGTACTTCGGCCAGCAGCTCTCCAGCCGCCAGCTGCTCGACCTGGCGAAAGATATCACTATTGCCTACCGCACCGAAGTGCGCGACGTGCAGCAGCTGCAGAAATCAGCAGACCGCCTCGCGCAGTGCGCGCAGGATTTCCGCCTGACGCTGGGCGATCCGGGCTATCGCGGCAATCTGCGCGAACTCTTTGCAGACAACAATGTGCAGCGCATGTTTACGCTGCTCGACGATGCGCTCGAGCTTTGCTACGACGTGATAAAAATGTCGCTGGGGCGCTCGGCGCTGCTGGACGCAGCCTTTGAGCGCGCCGCGCTCTACCGTGGACGCCTCAAACGCCTGCGCGCGATTAATGAACCCGGCTACAGCTACTGGTACGAATGCACCTCGCGCCACTTTACCCTCGCCTTGACGCCGCTCTCGGTCGCGGAGCGCTTCCGGGAGGTGATGGATGCGCGCAAGGCGGCGTGGATTTTTACCTCCGCGACGCTGGCGGTCAATGAAGAGATGCACCACTTCGCAGACCGCCTGGGCGTCAGCAGCGCAAAGACCCTGATCCTCAACAGCCCGTTTGATTTCAGCCGCCAGGCGCTGCTCTGTGTGCCGCGCAATCTGCCGGAGCCGAACCGGCCCGGCGGCGCGCGGCAGCTGGCGCGCATGATGAAGCCGCTGATCGACGCCAATAAAGGCCGCTGCTTCTTTCTCTGTACCTCGCACCTGATGATGCGCGAACTGGCGGCGGAGTTCCGCGCCAGCATGACGCTGCCGGTGCTGGTGCAGGGTGAAACCAGCAAAGGCCAGCTGCTGCGACAGTTTATCGAGGCGGGCAACGCGCTGCTGGTGGCCACCAGCAGCTTCTGGGAGGGGGTCGACGTGCGTGGCGATGCGCTGTCGCTGGTGATTATTGACAAGCTGCCCTTTACCTCGCCGGAAGACCCGCTGCTGAAGGCGCGTATGGAAGATTGTCGCCTGCGCGGCGGCGATCCTTTTAGCGACGTACAGCTGCCGGACGCGGTGATTACCCTGAAGCAGGGGGTAGGACGTCTGATCCGTGACACGGACGATCGCGGCGTGCTGGTGATTTGCGATCAGCGGCTGGTGTCCCGTCCCTACGGCGCGCTGTTTCTCAACAGTCTGCCGCCGACGCCGCGCACCCGCGATCTGGCGCGCGCCATCGCCTTCACGCAGCAGGCAAAACAGTAATTTTCCTTCGGCTGTGCTAACATGCGCGCCGTTTTAAATGACCCGAGGTTGTTATGTCTTCCCGAATCCTGGCGCTGGACACTGCGACAGAAGCCTGTTCAGCCGCGCTGCTTAATCAGCAGCAGATCGATGCCCGTTTTGAAATCGCGCCGCGCGACCATACGCAGCGTATTCTGCCGCTAATCGAAGAGCTGCTGCAGGCGCAGCAGCTGGCGCTGACGGCGCTTGACGCGCTGGCGTTCGGCCGCGGTCCCGGCAGCTTTACCGGCGTGCGTATCGGCATCGGCATCGCGCAGGGCCTCGCGCTCGGCGCCATGCTGCCGATGATCGGCATCTCCACGCTGGCGACGCTGGCGCAGGGCGCGTATCGCCAGCAGGGCGCGACGCGCGTGCTGGCGGCGATTGACGCACGCATGGGCGAGGTTTACTGGGCCGAATATCAGCGCGACGAACACGGCGTCTGGCAGGGTGAGGCGAGTGAATGCGTGCTGTCGCCGGAGGCGGCGCTGGCGCGCATGCAGGCGCTGGAGGGCGAGTGGTTTATCGCTGGCACCGGCTGGCAGGCCTGGCCGCAGCTGCAGCAGGGCCACGCCTTGATCCTCAGAGAGAGCGGCGTGGAACTGCCCGCTGCGGAAGATATGCTGCCGCTGGCGCAGCAGGCGTGGCAGCGTGGTGCGACCGTTCAGCCCGAGCATGCGGAACCGACCTATTTGCGTAACGAGGTGGCGTGGAAAAAATTGCCTGGCCGCTGAGAACCTGAGGCGCAACTTATTGCCACCGCGCCAGTCTAACAAACATCTTTTAGGAGAATGCCTATGTCACTATGTCATAAAGGAATGTCCGGGGTTTTGTTAGCCTACACGCTGCTGCTCAGCGGGTGCGTCACGGTGCCGGATGCAATCAAGGGAAGTTCCGAGCTTCCCCAGCAGGATTTGGTGCGCGTGATGAACGATCCGTCGCTCTATGTCGGTCAGGAGTCGCGCTTCGGCGGCAAAGTGGTTAAGGTCACCAACCTTAACGGCAAAACCCGGCTGGAGATCGCCACGCAGCCGCTGGACGACAGCGCGCGGCCGCGTTTAGGCGCCGCTTCCGTCGGGCGTATATACGCCGACATTAATAACTTCGTCGATCCCACCGATGTGAACAACCAGTACGTTACCGTGCTGGGCAACATCAAGGGAACGGAGAAGGGCACCATCGGCGCGGCCAGCTACAATTTTGTTGTGGTGGACGTGCGCGGCTATCAGCGCTGGCATCTGACGCAGCAGATCAATACGCCGCCGCAGCCGATCGATCCCTGGATCTGGTATGGCCCGACGCGTCGCCATCCCGGCTACTGGGGACCTAACCCTTACTGGGGCATGAATAGTGGCCCGGCGCAGGTGGAAACGATTCTGACGGAATAGGTGTAACAGACAATATTTCAGGCCCGGCCGCGCCTGTCGCGACCGGGTTTTTTATTGCCGCTGAAAAGCGGGGTGAAAATTAGTGATGCGCTTCGCAACCTCAGCAGGCCGAATCCGGCAAACTGGTACAATGAGTTAAAATATTGTTAATTGGCTGGGTGTTGAGGGTGCAATGGAACAACAACATATTAATCGAGGTGAACCCTTGAATAAGGTCTGGCTGAAACGCTATCCGGCAGATGTGCCCGCCGAAATTAACGCGGATCGTTATACCTCTTTGGTCGATTTAGTTGAACAGGCGACGCAGCGTTACGCCGATCAAACCGCTTTTATCTATATGGGGCAGCCGCTGAGCTATCGGCAGCTGGAGCAAAAGAGCCGCGCCTTCGCCGCTTACCTGCAGTCCGGACTGGGGCTAAAAAAAGGCGATCGCGTTGCGCTGATGATGCCGAATCTGCTGCAATACCCGGTGGCGCTGTTCGGCGTGCTGCGCGCGGGCATGGTCGTGGTCAACGTTAATCCGCTTTATACACCGCGTGAACTCAAGCACCAGCTCAATGATAGCGGAGCCAGCGCCATTCTTATCGTCTCGAACTTCGCGCATACGCTAGAGAAAGTAGTGGCGGAGACGGCGGTGAAGCACGTAATCCTGACGCGCCTTGGCGATCAGCTCAGGCCGGTAAAGGCCACGCTGGTGAACTTCGTGGTGAAATATATTAAAAAGATGGTGCCGAAATACCATCTGCCCGGCGCGGTGAGCTTTCGTCATGCGCTCCAGCAGGGCGAAACGCTGGCCTACCAGCGCCCCAGCGTGACTAACGACGACCTGGCGTTTTTGCAGTATACCGGCGGCACCACCGGCATCGCAAAAGGGGCGATGCTGACCCACCGCAACATGCAGGCCAACCTCGAACAGACCAGGGCGACCTACGGCAAACTGCTGCGCGACGGTAAAGAGAGCGTCGTGACCGCGCTGCCGCTCTACCATATTTTCGCGCTAACGGTGAACTGCCTGCTGTTTCTTGAGCTGGGTGGGCAGAACCTGTTGATCACCAACCCCCGCGATATACCCGGCTTCGTAAAGTCGCTGTCGAAGTTTCCCTTTACGGCGATCACCGGCGTCAACACGCTGTTTAACGCGCTGCTGAACGACGCGCAGTTTAATAAACTCGACTTTTCCACGCTGCGCCTGTCGGCGGGCGGCGGCATGGCGGTGCAGAAAGCGGTGGCGGAGCGCTGGGAAAAGCTCACCGGCCACTACCTGCTGGAAGGGTATGGCCTGACAGAGTGTTCGCCGCTGGTGTCGGTTAATCCCTACGACATCATCGAGCATACCGGCAGCATCGGCCTGCCGGTGCCTTCTACCGACGTGCGCGTGGTGAACGAGCAGGGCAACGATGTTGAACCTGGGGTGCCGGGCGAGCTCTGGATCCGCGGCCCGCAGGTGATGGCGGGCTACTGGCAGCGGCCGGACGCCACCGAAGAGGTGCTGAAAAATGGCTGGCTCCTCAGCGGCGATATTGTTACCGTTGACCCGCAAGGCTTTATTCGCATTGTGGACCGCAAAAAAGATATGATCCTCGTCTCAGGTTTTAACGTCTATCCCAACGAGATTGAAGATGTCTTGATGCAGCATCCCAAAGTGCGGGAAGCAGCGGCGATTGGCGTGCCGAGCGATCTCTCGGGCGAAGCGGTTAAAGTCTGCATCGTGAAGAAAGAGGCGTCGCTGACCAAAGAAGAGCTGCTCGACCACTGTCGGCGTCAGCTGACGGGCTATAAAGTCCCGAAAATTATTGAGTTCCGCGACGAGTTGCCGAAAAGCAACGTCGGGAAAATCCTGCGGCGCGAACTGCGTGATGAGGCCCGATCCGGCACACGCTGACGCTGATGTCAGGCAAGATTTCTGGTTGAACGCCGGCGAAGCCCGGCGTTTTTATTGATGATGAGATGGAGCGCCGCGCGCAGTCTGTCGCGGTGAAAATGAGATTTGAATTATTCCCTGATCGACCAAAATGAGCAGCTGGCCGTTGTCTGCCAGAAGGCCCGCCAGCATGCGGCCGTCGCGCTCGACACCGAGTTCGTCCGCACCCGCACCTATTACCCACAGCTGGGGCTGATTCAGCTATTTGATGGCGAACAGCTGGTGCTGATCGATCCGCTGACCATCAGTGACTGGTCGCCGTTTATCGCGCTGCTGAGCGACACGCAGGTGACAAAGTTTCTTCACGCGGGCGGCGAAGATCTCGAGGTTTTTCTGCACCGTTTTGGCGTGCTGCCGCAGCCGATGATCGATACGCAGATTCTGGCGGCCTTCAGCGGCCAGCCGCTCTCCTGGGGCTTTGCCGCGATGGTGGCGCATTTCACCCAGGTCACGCTGGACAAGAGCGAATCGCGCACCGACTGGCTGGCGCGCCCGCTGACGCAGCGTCAGTGCGACTATGCTGCGGCGGACGTGCACTATCTGCTGCCAATCGCGCAGCAGCTGATGACCCTGACCGAGGCGGCGGGCAATATGGCCGCGGCACTCAGCGAATGCGACCAGCTCTGCCAGCGACGTCTTGATATTCTGCAGCCGCAGGATGCCTGGCGCGACATCACCAACGCCTGGCAGCTGCGTCCGCGCCAGCTGGCGGCGCTGCGGCTGCTGGCCGCGTGGCGTCTGAACCTGGCGCGCGAAAAAGATATGGCGGTCAATTTTGTGGTGCGCGAAGAGAACCTGTGGAAGGTGGCGCGCTTTATGCCGGGCTCCATGGGCGAGCTGGATCATCTTGGCCTGTCAGGCCATGAAATTCGCTTCCACGGCAAAACCCTGGTGGCGCTGGTGGCTGAAGCGCAGGCACTGCCGGAAGAGGCGCTGCCGCCGCCGCTGGGCAATCTGGTGGATCATCCGCATTATAAAAACGTATTCAAGGCGATTAAGGCGCTGGTGCAGGAAGTCAGTGAGGAGAGCGGCTTCAGCCAGGAGCTGCTGGCGTCGCGCCGTCAGATCAATCAGGTATTGAGCCAGTACTGGGGACTCAAGCCGCAAACGCGCGTGCCGGAGCTGCTGGCAGGCTGGCGCGGCGATCTGTTTAAAACCCGCATTGAGGCGATTCTGGCGCAGTACTGATTGAAAACATTCCCCTGCTCAACAGCAGGGGAATATCAGGAAACCGACACCGTCATTTGGCCGCTTCTTCCGTTTCAGGTAGCGTCACGTTCAGTTCCAGAATGGAGATATCATCGCCTTTCTGATCAAGCTGAACGGTGACCATATCTGGATCGATCTTCACATATTTACAAATCACTTCCAGAATGTCGCGCTTAAGCTGTGGAAGATAGTGGGGCTCACTGTCGCCCCTTCTGCGTTCTGCCACGATAATCTGCAGCCTTTCCTTGGCTATGTTGGCAGTGTTCTTCTTCCGGGATAAAAAGAAATCGAGTAATGCCATGGTTTATCCCCCGAACAGGCGTTTCAGGAAACCCTTCTTCTCTTCTTCAATAAAGCGGAAGGGACGTTCTTCGCCGAGTAACCGATCTACGGTATCAGCATAGGCTTTGCCGGCATCGGAATTCGTGTCGAGGATCACTGGTTCGCCCTGGTTAGAGGCGCGCAGCACCGACTGGTCTTCCGGGATGACGCCCACCAGCGGAATGCGCAGGATCTCAAGCACATCTTCCATGCTCAGCATGTCGCCACGATTAACGCGGCCAGGGTTATAACGGGTCAGCAGCAGGTGCTCTTTAACCGGCTCCTGACTGTTTTCGGCGCGGCGAGATTTAGAGGCGATAATTCCGAGAATACGGTCAGAGTCACGCACCGACGATACTTCCGGGTTGGTGGTGATAATCGCTTCATCGGCAAAGTAGAGCGCCATCAGCGCGCCGGTCTCAATGCCTGCCGGGGAGTCGCAGACGATAAAGTCGAAATCCATCGCCGCCAGATCGTTGAGGACTTTTTCCACGCCTTCGCGGGTCAGCGCGTCTTTATCGCGCGTCTGGGAGGCGGGCAGGATATGCAGCATCTCGGTGCGCTTGTCTTTGATCAGCGCCTGATTCAGCGTGGCATCGCCCTGGATAACGTTAACGAAGTCGTAAACCACGCGGCGTTCGCAGCCCATGATCAGGTCCAGGTTACGCAGGCCAATATCGAAATCGATGACGACCGTTTTTTTGCCTTTTTGCGCTAAACCGGTGGCGATGGCCGCGCTTGACGTGGTCTTGCCAACGCCCCCTTTACCGGATGTAACTACAATAATGCGTGCCATAAATATTGATTTCCTTAACAGAAGAAAAGGGGCCTAATTAAGTGTCTGGATAGTCAGCGCGCCCTCTTCGAGGCTAAGGCGCGCGGCTTTACCAAAAAATTCCGCCGGGATTTGATCCATGATCCAGTACTCACCGGCGATGGAGACCAACTCTGCTGCCAGGTTGGTACAGAAAATCTGGCTGTTGCGATCGCCACCGGCACCCGCCAGCGCGCGTCCTCGCATCATGCCGTAAATATGAATGTTGCCGTCGGCAACCAGTTCGGCGCCGGCACTCACGCTGTTGGTGACAATCAGATCGGCGTTACGCGCGTAGATCTGCTGCCCGGAACGCACCGGCGTGGTGACAATGCGCGTTTTGCTCGCTACCGGTTCAGCGGGCGCGGCAGGCTGCGCCGCTGGCGCTGGGGTTTCATTGCGCCGCACGCTCTCTTTACCTTCCGCCAGCACCGGCAGGCCGGCGCGGGCGATCATGCGTTTCAGCGCCTCGTCTTTACAGCCGCTGACCCCAACGATGCGCAATCCGGTCGCGGCGATCGCCTGCTGCAGCTGTTTCCAGTTGACGTTGCCGTTAAGCGTCGCCACGTTAAGGACGACCGGCGCGTTTTTTAAGAAATCCGGCGCCTGATCGATTTTGTCCTGAAGCGCCTTGCGAATCACTTCAGGTTCGGGATGGTGCAGATGAACAACAGACAGGGTAAAACTGCTACCTTTGAATTCGATTGGCGTTTGTGACATCTGTCCCACTCAGTCCTGTTTTCTCGCCCGGCGAACAAACGTCGATAAAATCATCATTTCAGTCCATCCGGTGAATATTCGAAGTTCTGCAAGCATGTTATAGTTACTGTTATTTCCAGGCAAGCCACCATCCAGGTTTATTCGAGTAAAAAATATGTTTTGTGTGATCTATCGAAGCCCCACCCGTGACCAGACTTATCTTTATGTTGAAAAAAAGGACGATTTTTCCCGTGTGCCTGAGGAGCTGCTGCGCGGCTTCGGCAAGCCGCAGCTGGCGATGGTGCTGAAGCTGGACGGACGCGATCGTCTGGCCAACGCCGACATCGATAAAGTTAAACAGGCGCTTATCGATCAGGGCTATTATTTACAAATCCCGCCGCCGGTTGAAAGTTTGCTGAAAGTTCATCTTGCGGCGGCAAAAAAAGATTAATTCAGATTCATCTGTAAATATAATCAGTGCTTCCTGCTTCTTCAGCATAATTATATATAACGATTTCCAGCAAAATAATGGCGCGATGACCGCGCCTTTTACTGTTCATTATTCTTTATTGCCCGCTTGCTGGCGATAAATTCACCGCCTCGGCAGCATATATTCACGCTTTTTTGACAATTTACGCACACTAATCTTTGCTAAAGCGTCTTATTATGGCCGTCACGGCGGGCTAAAGATCCGCTGAACCGCAAACATCAACGTGCCGGCGTCGCTGGCAACACATAAACCAGAGCAGGGGATTAGCATGTATCAGCATCGTAACTGGCAGGGCGCCTTGTTGGATTTTCCGGTTAACAAAGTGGTCTGCGTCGGCAGCAACTATGCGAAACACATTAAGGAGATGGGCAGCGCCACGCCAGCTGAGCCGGTGGTGTTTATCAAACCGGAAACCGCCATCTGCGATCTGCGTCAGCCGCTCTCCCTTCCCTCTGTCTTTGGTGAAGTGCATCACGAGGTGGAGCTGGCCGTGTTGATCGGTGCCACGCTTAAGCAGGCGAGCGAAGATCACGTGGCGAAAGCGATTGCCGGTTACGGCGTGGCGCTGGATCTGACGCTGCGCGATTTGCAGGCTGGGTTCAAAAAGGCGGGCCAGCCGTGGGAAAAATCAAAGGGCTTCGATAATGCCTGCCCGCTCTCCGGCTTTATTCCCTCAGCGGAGTTTCCAGGCGATCCGCAGGATGCCGAGCTGAAGCTGGTGGTAAACGGCGAGGTACGTCAGCTCGGCAGAACGTCCGATATGATCCATAAAATTCTGCCGCTTATCGCCCATATGAGCCAGTATTTCACCCTGCGCGCGGGCGATGTGGTGCTAACCGGCACGCCGGAAGGGGTGGGTCCGCTGCGCTCGGGCGACAGGTTGGACGTGTCGCTGGCAGGCCACGGCATCAGCACGCGCGTGCTGTAAAGCTTGCAACACCGCGCCTGACCCGATATAAGGTGCGGTTTTGTGATTAATCCGGACGCAATCATCATGAGTGAACTTCCTTTCTGGCAGACGAAACGCCTCGATCAAATGAACGACGACGAGTGGGAATCCTTGTGCGATGGTTGCGGCCAGTGCTGCCTGAATAAGCTGCAGGACGCCGATACCGATGAGATTTATTTCACCAACGTCGCCTGTAACCAGCTTAATATTAAAACCTGCCAGTGCCGCAATTATGCGCGCCGCTTCGAATATGAAGAGGACTGCATCAAGTTGACGCGTGAGAACCTGACGCAGTTTAACTGGCTGCCGCGTACCTGCGCCTATCGCCTGCTGGGCGAGGGAAAAGGATTACCGGCGTGGCACCCGCTGGTGAGCGGATCAAAGTCGGCGATGCACGCGCAGCGTATTTCGGTGCGCTATATCGCCGTGCGGGAAAGCGAAGTGCGCGACTGGGAAGACCATATTATCGATCGTCCCGACCGCAACGGATAAGCGATAAAAAGGCTGCCAGGGCAGCCTTTTTTTTAGCGGGAGAAAATCTCGCGGCGTTTTGGCTTAAACAGCTGCGCAATCACTACTGCGACGGCCACGATCAGGTAGGCGGCAAACACCACAATCATCCATTGCGGCATGCTCAGCGTCAGGAAGGTCCAGCTGCGTTCGGCGCAATCCCCGCTGGCGACAAACACCGACGGCAGCCACTTGTCCAGCGGCAGCCAGGTCGGGAAACGCGCGGCAAAATCGCAGGTGGTAAAGGGATTAGGATGAAGCTGGATCATCGTATGTTCATACGAGAGGCGCAGCCCTTCCCAGGCGCTGTAGATCCAGATAGCCAGGCCAGCCCAGCGCAGCGGCGATTTAGGCGCGATGGCGCCGACGATGCCCGCGCCCATGACGCCAAACAGCGCGCAGCGTTCATAGATGCACATGACGCACGGCTTCAGGCCCACCACATGCTGGAACCACAACGCCGTCAGCTCCAGCGCCAGCGCCGTTAACGCCAGCAGCAGCCAGGCGGCGCGACCGCGCGAACATTGATTCAGATATCGCAACATCTTGCTTTCCCTGTAAACGGTAGTGCCACGCAGTGTAAACCAAAAGCGCGGCAGTGCCAGCCATGCACTGGCGAAAATCCTGGTCAATTTGGGCTTTACCTGATCCCGTTCAGGTATTTACATCGGCGGCGTCGCTATCCATCCCCACTGCTGCAGAATGGTCGTGACCGGCTCCAGCAGCCAGTGAAGTGAGGCAAAGCCGACCAGCGACATCACGATAGTGAAGGGCAGCGCCATCCACACCATACGCCCATATGAGAGACGGATCAGCGGCGCCAGCGCGGAGGTCAGCAGGAACAGAAACGCCGCCTGACCGTTAGGCGTCGCCACCGACGGCAGATTGGTGCCGGTATTGGTCGCCACCGCCAGCAGTTCATATTGCTGCAGATCGATAGCGCCGTGCGCAAACGCCTGTTTCGCCTCGTTGATAAACACCGATCCCACAAAAACGTTGTCAGATATCGATGAGAGCAGGCCGTTAAAGATGTAATACCAGCTGAGCTGGGCCTGCGGCTCAGCCTGCAGCACGAAGGCGATCAGCGGGCTGAACAGCTGCTGCTCGACAATCACCGCCACCACGGCGAAAAACACCGTCAGCAGCGCGGTGAAGGGCAGCGCTTCGGTGAAAGCCTGGCCGATGGTGTGCTCGTCTGTGACGCCGCACAGCGCGGTGGCGAGCACGATTACCGACAGGCCAATCAGGCCAACCTCCGCCAGATGCAGCGCCAGCGCAATGATAAGCCACAGGCCAATCGCCGCCTGGATCCACAGCTTCAGCCGATCCTGGCGCGTGCGCTGCGCTTTCTCCTCGCGATCGCTCTGCAGCAGAATGACGCGTACCGCTTCCGGCAGCGTGGCGCCGTAGCCGAACAGGCGAAAGCGCTCGACCAGCAGGCTGGTGAGAATGCCGCACAGCAGCACCGGCACCGTAACCGGCGCCATGCGCAGGAAGAAGCTGGCGAAATCCCAGCTGGCCGCATGGGCGATGATCAGGTTCTGCGGCTCGCCCACCATGGTCATCACGCCGCCCAGCGCGGTACCGACGCCCGCCTGCATCATCAGGCTGCGCAGAAAGGCGCGAAACTGCTCCAGCGTAGCGCGCTGATCGGGATCCGTTGCGGCGTAGCCGGGGTCAGAAGAGACGCGATGGTAGATCTGATAGAAGCCGACAGCGACGCTGATGACGACGGCGACCACGGTCAGCGCATCAAGAAAGGCGGAGAGAAACGCGGCCGCCAGGCAGAAGGTGAGGCTGAGCAGCACCTTTGACCGCAGCGACAGTAGCAGCCGCGTAAAGACGAACAGCAGCAGCTGTTTCATAAAAAAAATGCCGGCGACCATAAAGATCAGCAGCAGCAGCACTTCAAGGTTATCCGCCAGCTGCTGCTTAACCTGTTCGGCGCTGGCCATGCCGATGGCGATCGCTTCCAGCGTCAGCAGGCCGCCGGGCAGCAGCGGGTGGCATTTTAGCGCCATGCCGAGCGTAAAGATAAATTCGGCAATCAGCAGCCAGCCGGCAAGAAACGGGCTGACGAAAAAGAACAGCAGCGGATTGATGACCAGAAACGCCAACAGCAGCTTTTTGTACCAGTCAGGCGACTGTCCGAGAAAGTTGCGATGCAGCGCCTGACCCCAGGTGATTTCCATGGCGTAATGTCCTGTGTGAAAAAAGATGGGAAAAGGGTAATCAGCGAACCAGCGTGGCGCAATCTTCCCTTGCCGGATTGCGTGCGGCTGCCGATTTTTGCGGCAGCCCGCGCTTTTAATCCCTGCTCTGTCTATACACGCCCAGGACGTCTGGTATGATGAGTGCTATTTTGACAAAGAAAGCAACGAGAACATATCGCTATGGTCATTAAGGCGCAGAGCCCTGCGGGATTTGCTGAAGAGTATATTATTGAAAGCATCTGGAACAGCCGTTTTCCTCCTGGGTCGATCCTTCCCGCTGAACGTGAGCTTTCTGAACTTATCGGCGTAACCCGCACCACGCTACGAGAAGTGTTGCAGCGTCTGGCGCGCGACGGCTGGCTGACGATTCAGCACGGTAAACCGACCCGCGTAAATGACTTCTGGGAAACCTCCGGTCTGAACATTCTGGAGACGCTGGCGCGTCTGGATCACGATAGCGTGCCGGTGCTGATCGATAACCTGCTGTCGGTGCGCACCAATATCGCCTCAATCTTTATCAGCCGTGCGCTGCGTCACCATCCCGACAAGGCGCGCGCGGTGCTGGAGAGCGTCGCCGGCATTGAGGATCAGGCCGATGCCTATACCGAACTCGACTACCGCGTGTTTCGCGGTCTGGCGTTCGCGTCCGGCAATCCTATTTACGGTTTGATTCTCAACGGCCTGAAAGGGCTTTATACCCGCGTAGGGCGCTACTACTTTTCTAACCCCGAAGCGCGCGAGCTGGCGCGCAATTTCTATTCGCGGCTCGAAGCGCTGTGCGTTAAAGAGCCGTCGCAGGATCAGATTGTCGATGCGGTGCGCGAGTATGGCCGTCGCAGCGGCGAGATCTGGCACAGCATGCAGAAAAGCATGCCGGAAGATTTAGGCAGCAAGCGCTAACAGCGGAAAACCGTACAGCGTCCGGTTTTTTTATGCCTGTGAGTCAGGCGCGGTCGCGGGTAGCATGAACAGATCGCAAAGTCGCTCAAGGCGTTCCTGCGCGCTCGGCCCGCGGCATCCCTGCCGCGGGACGCTTTGCTCTTCTGTTCATGCTACCCACTTGCTGACAGAGGTGCGGCCTGAAAAAAACCGGACGCTGTCCGGTTTTTTCATTGTTTTTCCTTACAGCGCACTGCCGCGCGTCGGACAGCGGTCCAGCAGCTCGACGCTGCCGTCTTCATTCTGCTGTTCGAGGATCACATCAAACCCCCACAGGCGATGCACATGCTTCATTACCTCGCGGCGGCTCTTGTCGAGCGGCGTGCGGCTTTGCGGCACGTAGCGCAGCGTCAGCGAGCGGTCGCCGCGCAGGTCGACGTTGTAGACCTGAATATTCGGTTCCAGATTGCTCAGGTTGTACTGCGCCGAGAGCTGCTGGCGAATGGCGCGGTAGCCCGCCTCGTCATGGATAGCGGCGATCTCAAGATAGTTGTTGCGGTCGTCGTCCAGCACGGTAAACAGACGGAAATCGCGCATCACCTTGGGCGACAGGAACTGGCTGATAAAGCTCTCATCCTTAAATTCGCGCATGGCGAAGTGCAGGGTCTCCAGCCAGTCGGAACCAGCAATATCGGGGAACCAGTAGCGATCCTCTTCTGTCGGCGACTGACAGATGCGCTTAATATCCTGGAACATCGCGAAGCCAAGCGCATAAGGATTGATGCCGTTATACCAGGGGCTGTTATAGGCCGGCTGGAACACCACGTTGGTATGGCTGTGAAGAAACTCGATCATAAAGCGCTCAGAAACTTTGCCCTCATCATAAAGATGATTGAGGATGGTGTAGTGCCAGAAGGTCGCCCAGCCTTCATTCATCACCTGCGTCTGCTTCTGCGGATAGAAATACTGGCTCACCTTGCGCACGATGCGCAGGATCTCACGCTGCCACGGCTCCAGCAGCGGCGCGTTTTTCTCCATAAAGTAGAGCAGGTTTTCCTGCGGCTCCGACGGATAGCGCGCCGCCTCAATCTGCACCGCCTCTTTCTCGCGGCGCGGCAGGGTGCGCCACAGCGTGTTTACCTGGCTTTGCAGATACTCTTCGCGACTCTTTTGTCGCGCTTTCTCCTCCTGTAAAGAGATCTTCTGCGGACGCTTATAGCGATCGACGCCGTAGTTCATCAGCGCATGGCAGGAGTCAAGCAGCCGTTCGACCTCTTCGACGCCGTAACGCTCTTCACAGTCGGAGATATATTTCTTCGCAAACAGCAGATAGTCGACGATAGAGCTGGCGTCGGTCCAGCTACGGAACAGATAGTTATTTTTAAAAAATGAGTTGTGGCCGTAGCAGGCGTGCGCCATCACCAGCGCCTGCATGGTCATGGTGTTCTCTTCCATCAGATAGGCAATACAGGGATTGGAGTTGATCACAATCTCATACGCCAGCCCTTGCTGCCCGTGCTTATAGCGCTGCTCGGTTTCGATAAACTTTTTGCCGAACGACCAGTGAGCGTAGTTGATCGGCATGCCGACGCTGGAGTAGGCGTCCATCATCTGCTCAGAAGTAATGACTTCTATCTGATGGGGGTAGGTGTCAAGTCGGTAGAGTTTGGCTACGCGGTCAATTTCCGCAAGGTAGACATCGAGCAAATCGAATGTCCAGTCCGGTCCATCGCTGAGTCGTTTGCTGTCCTTAATCGGATCGTCAAAGATTATCGTCATAGCGCACCTCTGTTTTGCAAACAGGCCTGCCCGCTGCGAGCAGCCGGTTTCGGTAATTTCAAGGCTCATCCCTAAGAAAGAGAACCCCAAACACGGAGCGAACACTTCAATGATAGTCCACTGTCACCTATCTGATCGCGGAACTCAACTGAATTATTCGGCACAAAATCATCTGAAAAAGAGCGCAAAAGCATTTGATGAACGCGCGGCGGCGTAAATGGCGAAAAGTCGGGATAAAATGCTGTTTATAAGTGGATTGTATGGCGTCGGCTTATTCTCCTGAAATAAGTGAATATTGCCTCATGCGCTATTATTAACTGCTGAGAAGCGGTAAAAAGGCGCATAAGTTACTGATTTTGTCTCTGACCAACGATTTTAGTGTCTGAAAAAGTGAAAAACATGTGAAATAAGTTAATGAGGTAAGGGCTGTTACCGGCAGGTGTGAATGCGCTGGTATTGCCCTGTAGTCTAGTGAATTATGCTTTTGATTTTGCCGGTGGGGGCGATATGCACGTAGTGATTCTCGGTAGTGGTGTAGTGGGGGTGGCGAGCGCCTGGTATCTGGCGCGTGCGGGCCATCAGGTGACGGTGCTGGATCGCCAGCCCGACGCTGCGCTGGAGACCAGCGCAGGCAACGCGGGGCAGATCTCGCCCGGTTATGCGGCGCCCTGGGCCGCCCCTGGCGTGCCGCTCAAGGCGGTTAAGTGGATGTTCCAGCGTCATGCGCCGCTGGCTATCCGCCTGGACGGCAGCAGCTTCCAGCTGGAATGGATGTGGAACATGCTGCGCAACTGCGACATGCAGCACTATCAACAGAACAAAAGCCGCATGGTGCGCATCGCTGAATACAGCCGCGACTGCCTGAAGGCGCTGCGCGAAGAGAGCGGTATCGCCTATGAAGGTCGGCAGGGCGGCACGCTGCAGCTGTTCCGCACTCAGCAGCAGTTTGACAGCGCCAGTAAAGATATCGAGGTGCTACGCGAGGCGGGTGTGCCTTACGAACTCCTGCACGCCCATGAGCTGGCGCGCGTCGAGCCGGCACTGGCCACCACACAGCACAAGCTGACCGGCGGCCTGCGCTTGCCCAACGATGAAACCGGCGACTGCCAGCTCTTTACGCAAAAACTGGCGAAAATGGCGCAGGAGGCGGGCGTGGTGTTTCGCTTCAATACGCCGGTCGACCAGCTGCTGCGCGAAGGCAACCGCATTTACGGCGTGAAGTGCGGCGACGAAGTGATCAAAGGCGACAGCTACGTGGTGGCCTTTGGCTCCTACTCTACCGCGCTGCTGAAGCATATCCTCGATATCCCGGTCTATCCGCTGAAGGGCTACTCCCTGACCATTCCGGTGAAAAATTCCGAGGCTGCGCCGGTCTCTACCATTCTCGACGAAACCTATAAGGTGGCGGTTACCCGCTTCGACAACCGCATTCGCGTTGGCGGCATGGCGGAAATCGTCGGTTTTAACAACAAACTCTTACCTGCGCGGCGGGAAACGCTGGAGATGGTGGTGCGGGATCTTTATCCTGAAGGCGGTCATATCGAACAGGCCAGCTTCTGGAGCGGCCTGCGCCCTATGACGCCAGATGGAACGCCGATTGTCGGACCGACGCCGCTCAGCAATCTCTACCTGAATACCGGACACGGCACGCTCGGCTGGACCATGGCCTGCGGCTCCGGTCAGCTGCTGGCCGACCTTATCAGCGGCAAAACCCCGGCGATCGCCGCCGACGATCTGTCGGTGTTCCGCTACCTGCCGGGTTTTGCCCCGTCATCGTCACCATTACGCAACGCGAACGCCACGCGTTAACAGTCAGGGAGAGAGGTATGTCACGTCCAGTTTTCGCCACCATCGATCAGCAGGCGCTGCGGCATAACTTGGCGATAGTGCGCCAGGCGGCGCCCGATGCGCGCGTCTGGTCGGTGGTCAAAGCCAATGCCTACGGCCACGGGCTGGCCCGCGTCTGGGAGAGCCTGGCCCAGACCGACGGCTTCGCGCTGCTGAATATGGAAGAGGCGATCCTGCTGCGCGACAGCGGCTGGCGTAAACCGATTCTGTTGCTGGAGGGCTTTTTCCACGCCGACGATCTGCCGCTGATCGATCGCTACCGCCTGACCACCAGCGTGCACAGCAACTGGCAAATCAAAGCGCTGGCGGAAGCGCGGCTCTCCGCGCCGGTGGATATCTACCTGAAGGTCAACAGCGGCATGAACCGCCTCGGCTTCCGGCCTGAGCAGGCGCACGGCGCGTATCAAAAGCTGCGTGCGCTGGAAAACGTCGGCGACATTACGTTGATGGCGCACTTTGCCGATGCGGAAAACCCGGAAGGGCTGATCGCGCCGCTGCAGCGCATTGAACGCGCCGCAGAAGGGCTTGCGATTCCCCGTTCGCTCTCCAATTCCGCCTGCACGCTCTGGCATCCTGAAGCGCACTACGACTGGGTGCGTCCCGGCATCATTCTTTACGGCGCGTCGCCCAGCGGCGACTGGCAGGATATCGCCAGCACCGGCCTGAAGCCGGTGATGACGCTTAACAGCGAAATCATCGGCGTCCAGCAGCTGAGCCGCGGCGACGGCGTAGGCTACGGCTATCGCTATCGTGCGCAGCAGGAGCAGCGTATCGGCGTGGTGGCGTGTGGTTATGCCGATGGCTATCCCCGCCACGCACCCACCGGCACGCCGGTGTGCGTCGACGGCGTCATGACCCAGGTGGTTGGTGCGGTTTCGATGGATATGATCACCGTCGACCTGACGCCATGCCCGCAGGCGGGCATCGGTTCCGCGGTTGAGCTATGGGGCGAGCAGGTGAAAATCGATCAGGTGGCGAAAGCAGCCGGCACGGTCGGCTATGAGCTCATGTGCGCGCTGGCGCCGCGCGTGCCGGTCAGGGTTATTTAAGCGCGGTCAGCGAACCGCGCATCTTCTTACTGCAGCGCCAGGCGATGAGCGCCAGCGCTGCGCCCGCCAGCATCATCAGCGCCAGCGCGCTCTTTTCCGCCACGGGCAGCATAACAATCAGCAGGCTGCCCGCCGCGCCGCCCGCCATCTGAATAAACCCCTGCAGTGCCGCCGCGACGCCAGCCTGCTGCTGGTAGGGCTCCAGCGCATAGCTGGTGGCAGGGCCGACGGTAAAGGCCAGGCCCGCGACCGAAACGGCGACCGGCAGCATATAGAGCGCCCAGTGGCTCTGCGCGCCCTGCGGCAGCAGATACATGCCGGCAAACAGCAGCAGCGCGCCCGCCAGCATGGTGACGAAGCCCATCGCAAGACAGAACGGCCGTCCCGCCTTGCGGATCGCTTTATTGACGAAGGCGCTGACCAGCATGATCCAGAAGCCGTTAGCGCCAAAGGCGAACGAAAACTGTAGCGGCGTCAGGCCGCCTTCCGTCATCAGCACGTGCGGCGCCAGTGAAACATAGGTCAGCACCATACCGAGCGCCCCCGCGTTGGCGAAAGCGAAGGCGAGAAAGCGCGGCTGACGCAGGATAGCGCCATACTGCGCCAGCGGCAGTCCCTTTACCCGCAGCGTATTGGCGGGGCGCGTCTCCGGTAGTCCGACGAGCACGATAACCGCGATAAGCAGGCCGTAGGCGCACAGGAACCAGAAGGGCGCGCGCCAGTCGAAGGCGCTGGCGAGCAGGCCGCCCAGCAAAGGCGCCAGCGCAGGCACGATATTCAGCGCGCCGTTTAGAAAACCGTAGGCGCGCGCCGCATCGTCGCCGCTCAGGCGATCGCGCACCCCGCTAAAGGCGACAACGGCGCTACAGCAGACTGCGCAGCCCTGAATCAGACGCGCCGACAGAAACAGCGGCCAGCTGGTGGCGGTCGCCGCCACTGCGCTGCCCGCCACGTAAAGCGCCAGCCCCAGCAGCGCAATCGGCTTGCGGCCGTAGTTGTCGACCAGTGGGCCGGTCACCAGCTGTCCTAAGCCCATTACCAGCAAGAAGACGGGAATGGTGGTCTGGATCAGGCTGACCGGCGTATTCAGGCCGACGGCGATGTCAGGCAGGGTTGGCAGATAGAGATCGATGCCCAGCGGCGCCAGCAGCACCAGGCTTAACAGCATCAGGGTAAATTTTTGCATAAAAACCAGAGGTGAACGTCTTGTTAAAACAAGCGGGAAGGGTAATGAGTTGAGGACGAAAAGAAAAGCGGAAAATAGGATGCCCGCCATAAAGCGGGCATCCTGAACGCGTTTAGTAGGCGCCGTCGCGACGCAGCACTACGCCGGCGGTTTTGAACAGAATGGCGATATCGGTCCACAACGCCCAGTTTTTCACATACCAGGAGTCGAAGTAGACGCGGGTATCGTAGTCGATATCGTTACGGCCGCTGACCTGCCACAGGCCGGTCATGCCCGGTTTCGCCATCAGATAGTAGTCAACGTCACCCGCATAGCGCTCCAGCTCCGCTTCGATTACCGGACGCGGGCCCACCAGGCTCATTTCGCCGCGGATAACGTTCCACAGCTGCGGCAGCTCATCAAGACTGGTTTTACGCAGGAAGCCGCCAATGCTGGTGATGCGCGGATCCTTTTTCAGCTTAAAGTCTTTGTCCCACTCGGCGCGTGCCTCAGCGCTGGTGGCCAGCAGCTGTTCCAGCACCTCTTTCGAGTTGGTCACCATTGAGCGGAACTTCAGGCATTTAAACTTCTCGCCGTTCTGACCGATACGTTCATGACCGTAGATGGCGTTGCCACCGTCGCGTTTTACCATATAGCAGAGCAGGCCAAAAACCGGCGCCAGGAACAGCAGCAGCAGCGAAGCGACTACGATATCGAAGCCGCGCTTCAGAAAGCGGGAAGAGCGCTTGGCGAGGCTGTTACTGACGCGCAGGATCATGACTTCATGGCTGAAGATAAATGACATATCGGTGCCGTAAAGCGGCACGCCGCGCAGCGTCGGGATCACGGAGATTGAGCGGCAGTTCATTTTCGACAGGAATTTCAGCCAGGTGTCGCGTATGACCTGCTGTTCAAATTCGGTAGCGACGATAAATTGCACGTTGTCGCGGTCAATGGTCTGCCAGTTAATGTCCTGCTGTTTAATAACGGGCACGCCGTTAACAGACGGCGGATGATTTTCGTCGTCGGTGCTGATAAACGCCTGCACGTTATAGCCGAGGATCTCTTCGCTCTGCAGCGCAGCATAGGCTTCCATGGCGTTTTTGCCCGACCCGATAATAATGGTCTCTTTTTGCCACTGACCGGCGCGGTTAATGGCGCGTTTGACGGCGGCGCGCATCAGCGGCAGCAGCAGCAGCGCGTAGCTCCAGCTAAACAGCCAGACCATGCGCGAAAAGTCCCACTTGGAAAAGGCGATCAGCGCCAGATCCAGCAGCGAAAACACAAACAGGGTTTTCACCACTTCTTTCAGTTCAAACCAAAAGGGTTTGCGGTAGGTGTAGTGACGCATGCGCATCCAGAAATAAGCGGTGCACAAAACGGAAAGCGCAAACTGCGCAATAAAACGGTATTCAATTTGATGAGGCGGAATAAATCCATCCAGGTCGCCCCAGATCCCCTGAATAGTGGCGGCGGATAAAAACAGCGCCAGATTAAGGGCAACCAGATCGGAAAAGCTTAACGCCAGCTTTGCGATGATATTTTTGCGCGTTCCGCTCCATGAGCGGCTCGCATCATTCATTACCAGTGTACTTGCCATAACACCTGCTCTCTTTTTTCTTAAGTAAAAGATGGCCTGACCAGAATCAAGTACGCGCTCAGGAGTGGACAACTGAAAAACCAGAACAATTATCTTCAGTTCATTACAGTCGTTAGAGCCATACAGGCTGCAGTGAAGAGATAAAACAATTGCGTGATTTTTGTCACGAAAATCTGCAGCAGCGATTAAGAGTATGCAGGAGATATTTGACAGAGTTAATACGGAACAAATCCTAAAAACGCTTTTTTGCCTAAAGTTTTTTAAATTTAAGGTATTGATTTGATTATTTAAAGTGAGAAAAGGGCGGGAGATAAGCCACTTTTTCAGGCAGATTTTTCAGAATTACCGCCAGGCGTAATCGCTGGCGGCGAAATGTGCGGTCAGGCAGGTTTTTTTAACACCCACTGGTCTTGCTGTTTATCATAATGTCCAATCTGCAAATCCACCGGCTCGCCATCAATCCATGCCGGCACGCTGGTCTCATGGTCCCAGCCGTCGAGCTGATAACTCAGGCCGGGATTAGTTTGACAGGGAATACTGACGGTCTGCAGATTATCGCTGTCGAGTTCGGCATCAATAATCTCATAACGACCAATTTTAACGACGTGTCCCATAACTCTCTCCCGTTTGCTGGACCAAATAATGAGCATAGCCGTTTCCGCTAAAATATCGAGCCGCAGCGCCTCAGATTATTCTCGCTCTTCTGCGACGCGCACCCCAATTTTAACGATGCGGTTATCTTCTTTTTCCGCCACCGTCCAGGTAATGTGATTCCACTCGACCTGATCGCCGACTACCGGCGTACCGCCAAGCATGCTCATGACCAGCTGGCCAAGGGACTGCAGGTCGTTGGTCTCTTCGCCCAGCTCCAGCCCGTAAATCTGCGCCACGTCGCGCAGGCGCGCCTCGGCGTCGAGGATGAAGTCGCCGAAAAAGCGCTGATCCAGCGAGACGGGCGGCGACTGGCTAAACATTTTGCCCAATGCCGGCAGATCGCGTTCGCGGCCGATAACGCAGATCACGTCGCCTTCCTTGAGCCGAGTATTCGCGTTCGGATGCATCAGAACGTTGTCGCGGAACAGCGCGGCGATGCGGGTTTCGCGCGGCATCTGCAGATCGCGCAGCGCCGCCCCAACGCACCATTTGTCGGCGCTGAGCTGATAGACGAACTGCTCCCAGGGATTTTCCGGGTGGATATCCAGACCGACGCGGCTGACAGGCGACGCCGTAGGCGGCACCACAACGCGTGCTTTCTTTGCCGCAAAGCCGAGTGACGTGCCCTGCAGCATCAGCGATACCAGCACCACGAAGAAGGCGATATTAAAGTAGAGCGACGCATTCTCCAGCCCCGCCATCATTGGAAAGACGGCAAGAATAATCGGCACCGCGCCGCGCAGGCCGACCCAGCTGATAAAGATGCGCTCGCGGCCGGTAAAGCCGCGGAACGGCAGCAGCCCCACCAGAATTGACAGCGGACGCGCCACCAGAATCAGCCACAGCGACAGGAGCATCGCCGGTACCGCGATATGCCACAGGTCGGACGGCGTCACCAGCAGGCCAAGCACGATAAACATGCCGATCTGGCTGAGCCAGGCCATGCCGTCAAAGGTCTGCAGAATGCCATGACGGTTACGAATCGGCCGGTTGCCGAGCAGAAAGCCGCAGAGATAAACCGCGAGAATGCCGCTGCCTTCCAGCATGGTAGTGAGGGCAAATACCAGAATGCCGCCGCTCAGCGCCAGCAGCGGGTAGAGGCCGGTGGCCAGGCTGATGCGGTTGATCAGCTGCTGCAGCGCCCAGCCGCCGCCCAGCCCCAGCACGATGCCCAGACCGAACTGCTGCACCAGATGCACCAGGAACATCCAGTCGAGGCCGGTTTCGCCTTTCTGAATCATCTCAATCAGGGTGATAGTTAAAAACACCGCCATAGGATCGTTGCTGCCCGACTCAATCTCCAGCGTCGAGCTGACGCGCTCGTTCAGGCCTTTGTCACCCAGCAGTGAGAAGACCGCCGCAGCGTCGGTGGAGCCGATAATGGCGCCGATAAGAAAACCCTGCATCAAATCGAGCCGGAATAGCCAGGCGGCCGCCAGACCGGTCAGCCCGGCGGTGATCATCACCCCGACCGTCGCCAGCGAGAGCGCAGGCCCCAGCGCCACCTTAAAAGAGCTGGCTTTGGTGCGCATCCCGCCGTCGAGCAGGATCACCGCCAGCGCCAGGTTGGAGATCAGATAGGCGGCGGGGTAATTGTCAAAGGCGATGCCGCCGATGCCGTCGACGCCGGTCAGCATGCCTAAAGCCAGAAAGATCACCAGGATAGGGATGCCGAGCCGCGAAGAGAAAGAACTGAGTAAGATGCTTGACGCAACCAGCACAGAACCGATGATAAAAAGGCTGTAGACAATATTGTGGTTCAACGTGCTCTCCTGCAGTTACGACAATGATAAGAAGTCTGGTGCGGGGAATGGCCGTGCATCGGAAAAAGAAGATGCGTAATCAGTAAGTTGTCAGCGTACAATCTCTAATTATGCGAATTGATTTTTCTGTCTGAACTCACTATTAATGTGCAAAAAAAAGGGCTTGTTCGTCAAGAGGATTAATGGCGGGTATTTTAGCAGGTATTCGCGGGATTAAATAAAAAAAGCCGGTCAGCGACCGGCTCAGAGCATCAGGCTTCCGCTGCCTGTTTGTGAAACAGCTCGCGAAATACAGGATAAATATCTTCCGGCTCGCGGATATGCTGGATGGCAAAATTATCAAACATCGCCTGCAGATGTTCATATTCGCGCCACAGCGTCTGGTGCGCACGTCGGGTAATCTCAATGTAGCTATAGTAGCGCACTACCGGCAGAATATTCTTCGCCAGAATTTCATGGCAGAGCGGCGAATCGTCAGCCCAGTTGTCGCCGTCTGACGCCTGGGCGGCATAGATATTCCACTGCGACGGATCGTAGCGCTCCCTGACCACCTCATCCATCAGCTTCAGGGCGCTGGAGACGATGGTGCCGCCGGTTTCCTGCGAGTAGAAGAACTCCTGCTCATCCACCTCTTTTGCCTGCGTATGGTGGCGGATATAGACCACGTCCACGTTTTTATAGGTCCGGCTCAGGAAGAGGTAGAGCAGAATATAGAAACGCTTCGCCATATCCTTCGTCGCCTGGTCCATTGAGCCGGAGACATCCATCAGGCAGAACATCACCGCCTGGCTGGAGGGCTCAGGGCGTTTTTCGAAGTTCTTATAGCGCAGGTCAAAAGTGTCGATAAAGGGCACGCGCTCGATGCGCGCGCGCAGTTCAGCGATCTCTTTACGCAGGCGCTCCTCTTCCAGCAGCTGCGCCGGCTCCGCTTTCTCAATCGCCGTCAGCGCCTCTTCCAGCTCATGCATCATACGGCGCTTGCCTGCGGTCATCGCGGTGCGTCTTGCCAGCGAATTTTGCAGCGACCGTACCACGCTGATATTGGCGGGCACGCCGTTAGAGGTAAAACCGGCGCGATGCGTTTTATATTCATTCAGCTGACGATGCTGATTTTTCCGCAGATTCGGCAGCGCCAGATCTTCGAACAGCAGGTCGAGATACTCATCTTTGGAGATCTGGAAAACGAACTCATCCTGACCCTCGCCATCCTGACTGGCGTTGCCCTGACCGCCGCCACCGCCACCGCCGCCGCCCTGAGGCCGTTCGACACGGTCGTTCTGCACAAAGTGGTCGTTGCCGGGGTGGACGCGATGGCGGCTGCCGCCTCGGCCCTGATGAAAAATCGGTTCATTAATATCGTCGACGGGAATGGAAACGGACTCGCCACTTTCAACGTCGGTTACCGAACGCTTATTGATGGCCTCCGAGATAGACTGTTTGATTTGCGATTTATAACGGCGCAAAAAGCGCTGTCTGTTGACTGCGCTTTTATTCTTGCCATTAAGTCGCCGATCGATGAAGTAGGCCATAAAACTCCCCCAAACGTTGTAAGCAGGTCGGGCAGTGGCCCGACCTTATGGGTATTAATGCCAGCGCATCAACGTGCTTACGCGTTGTGATTAGGACGATTTACGCACGCGCAGATACCATTCGCACAGCAGACGCACCTGCTTGCGGGTATAGCCTTTCTCCATCATGCGCTCGACGAAATCGTCATGTTTCTTCTGTTCATCCGTGGAGGTTTTGGTATTGAACGAGATAACCGGCAGCAGCTCCTCGGTGTTCGAGAACATTTTCTTCTCGATAACGGTGCGCAGCTTCTCGTAGCTGGTCCAGTTAGGATTGCGGCCATTATTCTGCGCGCGGGCGCGCAGCACGAAGTTCACAATCTCGTTGCGGAAATCCTTCGGATTGCTGATCCCAGCCGGTTTCTCAATCTTTTCCAGCTCCGCATTCAGCGACTCACGGTCGAACAACTGTCCGGTATCAGGATCGCGATACTCCTGATCCTGAATCCAGAAATCGGCGTAGGTCACATAGCGGTCAAAAATGTTTTGGCCATATTCAGAGTAGGACTCCAGATAGGCGGTCTGGATTTCTTTGCCAATAAACTCGGCGTATTTCGGGATCAAGTAACCTTTCAGGTGCTCCAGATATTTCTCTGACTGATCCTGCGGGAACTGCTCGCGCTCGATCTGCTGCTCCAGCACATAGAACAGGTGCACCGGGTTCGCTGCCACTTCGTTGTGATCGAAGTTAAACACGCGCGACAGGATTTTAAACGCGAAGCGGGTAGAGAGGCCGTTCATGCCCTCGTCAACGCCGGAATAGTCGTGGTACTCCTGCCAGGATTTCGCTTTCGGATCGGTATCCTTCAGGCTCTCGCCGTCGTAAACGCGCATTTTTGAATAGATGCTGGAGTTTTCCGGCTCTTTCAGGCGCGACAGGATAGAGAACCGGGCCAGGGTTTCCAGCGTGCCGGGCGCGCAGGGCGCGGTAGCCAGTTCGCTGTGGTTGAGCAGTTTCTCGTAGATTTTGATCTCTTCGGAAACGCGCAGGCAGTAAGGCACCTTGACGATGTAGACGCGGTCAAGAAACGCCTCGTTGTTTTTGTTGTTGCGGAAGGTCACCCATTCCGATTCGTTAGAGTGCGCCAGGATAATACCGTTAAACGGCAGCGCAGAGATCCCCTCTGTACCGTTGTAGTTTCCTTCCTGCGTCGCGGTCAGCAGGGGGTGCAGCACCTTGATCGGCGCTTTAAACATCTCGACAAATTCCATAATCCCCTGGTTTGCGCGGCACAGCGCACCGGAATAACCGTAGGCGTCGGGATCGTTTTGCGCGTGGTTCTCCAGCTTGCGGATATCGACTTTACCCACCAGCGCGGAGATGTCCTGGTTGTTCTCGTCGCCAGGCTCGGTTTTGGCGATCGCCAGCTGCTCAAGAATCGACGGCCAGACTTTGACCACTTTGAAGCGAGTAATATCGCCCCCAAATTCATGCAGGCGTTTCGCCGCCCAGGGCGACATGATGGTGCCGAGGTAGCGACGCGGCACGTTGTACTCTTTTTCAAGAATGTTGGCGTCTTCCTGCGGATTGAACAGGCAGAGCGGATGATCGTTGACCGGGCTGCGTTCGCCATCGGCGCTTAACACATAGATAGGCACGCGCTGCATTAGCGCTTTCAGACGCTCCGCCAGCGAGGATTTACCGCCACCGACCGGCCCCAGCAGGTACAGGATCTGTTTTCTCTCCTCCAGACCCTGCGCGGCATGCTTCAGATAGGAAACGATCTGTTCTATAGCTTCTTCCATGCCATAGAACTCTTCGAAGGCTGGATAGCGGCCAATCACACGGTTGGAGAATATTCTGGAAAGGCGTGGCTCCTGGGCAGTGTCGACCATTACTGGCTCACCTATAGCCATTAATAGTCGCTCTGCGGCGTTGGCGTATGCACTGCGATCCTGCTTACAGATTGCAAGAAATTCCTGCAGTGTGAACTCTTCGTCCTTGGCAGCTTCATAACGCTGACGATAGTGATCGAATATATTCATAGCGATGCCCGTCCTTTCGTTTTTAGCACAGGTAAAGGAGCGTAATTAAAGGCTCATGCAGCTCCCGGAAGATATTCTCATTGAGTACAGCAACCCTTATGCCAACCTGATGTATTGTTATCGGGGTACACACTTCTTATGGTCACTCTGCTCGTACTAAGACTCACGGCTTACTTTTAACTGTAGAAGGCATTTAGGAAATTTCCTCCGCTTAATTTTACTATTTGGCGATATATCAATAACAAAGTCAGATTGTTGCAAAGCCAGCTTTGCGTCAACCAAAGGGAAAAGAGAGAAGAATCCGGCAGATGTGCCGCTTTCAGCCGCTCTGTTAAAGAGCACCTCAGATAATGGTTAAACCGGCGAGCAAAAATCGTTAAACTTCCTGGTGATTTTTATATTTATGGAAGAAATAAATTGTGAACCAATTCAAACTTAACGCGCCCGGCGCGATTATTTGTGCTCTTTTTTTTGCTCATACCGCTGCGGCCGAGTCCCTGTCGGCTGGCGCATCAGTGATTTACGCGCAGTCTCCCTATCGTGGCGGACAGGATCGTTATTTGCCGGTTCCCGTCATTAATTACGAAGGCGATAACTTCTGGTTCCATACCCTGCAGGGTGGGTATTACCTGTGGAAAGATCCGCAAAATCAGCTCTCTCTGACCCTGCTCGGGTCGCCGCAGCAGTACGATCCGGGCGACAACGACCTTGGCGACATGAAAGGCCTCGATAAGCGCCGTATGACGCTCATGGGCGGCGCCACCTACAATCACATGGCGCAATGGGGCATCCTGCGCACGCACGGCGCTGCTGGGTGATGTGCTCAACAACAGTAACGGCATTATCTGGGACCTGACCTACCTTTATCGTTTCAACTTTGGCAGCTTCAGCCTGACGCCGGGTGTCGGCGCGATGTGGACCAGCGCCAATCAGAACCGCTATTACTATGGCGTTTCCAGTCACGAGTCTGCCCGCACCGGCATTAGCCGCTATCAGCCAGACGACAGCTGGTCTCCCTACGTCGAGCTGAGCGCCAGCTATCAGATCACGCCGCAGTGGAACGCCAGCCTGGTTGGGCGCTACACCCGTTTCGATAGCGAGATCAAAGACAGCCCGATGATCGATAAGAGCGGTCAGACCACGCTCTGGAGCGGCATTAGCTACAGCTTCTGATCGGCACCGTCGCGGGGCAAATTGTTAACCAGGCACCAAAAGGGTGCCCTGATTTGATGCAGGAGCAAACGGATGGACAAAGCGATCGCTTTTGATGACCACACGCAACTACCCGCGATAGGTCAGGGCACCTGGTACATGGGCGAAGAGGCCGCGCGTCGCAGTGAAGAGGTCGCCGCGCTACAGGCAGGACTCGATGTGGGCCTGACGCTGATTGACACCGCCGAGATGTATGCGGAAGGCGGCGCGGAAATAGTGGTCGGCGAGGCGCTGCGCGGGCGACGCGACAGCGCGTTTCTCGTCTCCAAGGTCTATCCGTGGAACGCGGGAGAAGCGGATATGGTCGACGCCTGCGAGCGCAGCCTGCGGCGGCTCGGCACCGACCGACTGGATCTCTATCTGCTGCACTGGCGCGGCAACGTCCCGCTTGAAGAGACCATTCGCGCAATGGAAACTCTTCAGCAGCAGGGCAAAATCCTGCGCTGGGGCGTTTCTAATTTTGACGTCGACGATCTGCAGGAGTTGCTGGCAGAACCAGGCGGTACAGGCTGCGCCACCAATCAGGTGCTGTATCATCTCGCGTCGCGCGGCATCGAGTTCGATCTACTGCCTGCCTGCCAGCAGCATCAGATGCCGGTCATGGCCTATTGCCCGCTGGCGCAGGCCGGAAGGCTGCGACAGGCGCTCTTTTCCGACGCCACGCTGGTGGAGATTGCACAACAGAAGGGCATTAGCGTCGCGCAGCTGCTGCTGGCGTGGGTGATCCGTAAAGAGGGCGTAATGGCAATCCCCAAGGCGAGTTCGCAGGCGCACGTGAAAGAGAACGCCGCGGCGCTGCACATTCGCCTGAGCGACGATGAGCTGGCGCGTATTAATAAAGCGTTTCCGCCGCCCCGGCACAAGATGGCACTGGATATCGTTTAAAAGGTAAGCTACGCCAGCAGTCGTTCTGCTGGCGCAGCGCGGTGGTGAGCGACGCGGAGCGATAACCAGACGCTCATGCTTCCAGCGCGGGACGTTTTGCCCTGCGATCCGTGTCGCCCAGCTCATACATCAGGCCGCCGCCTGACCTCTTTTAGGCTTTCTGCCGCAGACGGAAGGTGGTCGCCAGCCGCGCCGGTTTTTCGCCTGCGCTGTGCATCGGTTTGGAAATGCGCGCCGTCTCCACGCACACCATGGTTTTATAGCCGTCGTTGGCCATATCCGCCATGCTGCATGACAGCTCAACGCCAGGGTTCCAGGTCACCACGTCGCTGTGATGATGGTGATAGACCTCAATGACGCGCTGTCCCTGTTTATCCTGAATCAGCGCGCAATCTTCCGGCTGGGTAAAGACGCGGTCAATACGGCCCGGATAGGTCTGTTTGCCGCTTGAGGTCTGCTCGCTGTTGTTGTCGACCTTGTCGATAAAGTGCGAACCCAGCCCGCTGACCTCGACGCCAGCAATATCAGCCACCTGAAAGTAGCTGTGCAGCGCGCCGGTCGCGGTAAAGTCGCCGTGCGCTTCCAGCTCGATTTCACAGTGCTTGCCGAGGCGAAAACGGGCGAACAGGGTAAAGTCATGCGGCCATAATTTTTTCGTCTGCGCCGTACTCTCCAGCACGAAGGTCAGCATGACGCTCTCTTCGTTCTCATCGTGCGCCGACAGCGTCCAGGGTTGATTACGGGCAAAACCGTGCGCCGGTTCGCCTTCCGGTCCAAACCACGGCCAGCAGATGGGCACGCCACCGCGTATGGCTTTGCCAGAGGCGAAAAGCGACTTTTCGCTCAGCCAGATAACCGGCTTTTCTCCGCTCGGCTGCCAGGCGATAAGATGCGCGCCCTGAAGGGTAATCGCAGCACGTACCTGAGGATGGCTCACCACAATCACCGGCAGATCGCCCAGCTGACGCTGCGAGAGGTAAGGGGAGATCTGCTTCACCACGGGCAGCGAGAAAATTTTATCTTGCATAACCGAATCCTTCCTGTTGCTACGAAAAAAAAGGGCGACCGAAGTCGCCCTTGTTGTCTGTCGTGACCGGTCTGCTTATTTAGCAACCAGCGCGATCAGGTCGAGAACTTTGTTTGAGTAGCCGGTTTCGTTGTCGTACCAGGAAACCAGTTTCACAAAGTTGTCGTTCAGCGCGATACCCGCTTTGGCGTCGAATACAGACGTCAGCACTTCGCCGTTGAAGTCGGTAGAAACCACGTCATCTTCAACGTAGCCCAGCACGTCTTTCATTTCGCCTTCTGCAGCAGCTTTGATCGCTTCACAGATTTCTTTGTAAGAGGCCGCTTTTTCCAGACGGACGGTCAGGTCAACCACTGACACGTTCGGGGTTGGTACGCGGAACGCCATACCAGTCAGTTTACCGTTCAGCTCTGGCAGGACTTTGCCCACGGCTTTCGCTGCGCCAGTAGAAGACGGGATGATGTTCTGAGAAGCGCCGCGGCCGCCGCGCCAGTCTTTGTGAGACGGGCCGTCAACGGTTTTCTGGGTAGCGGTGGTGGCGTGAACAGTGGTCATCAGACCTTCGACGATGCCGAATTTGTCATTGATGACTTTTGCCAGCGGTGCCAGGCAGTTGGTGGTGCAGGAAGCGTTAGAAACGATGTCCTGGCCAGCATATTTGTCAAAGTTAGCGCCGCGAACGAACATCGGGGTGTCGTCTTTAGACGGACCGGTCAGCACGACTTTTTTCGCGCCGGCAGTGATGTGTTTACGGGCGGTTTCGTCGGTCAGGAAGATGCCGGTCGCTTCAGCAACAACGTCAACGCCTGCTTCGTCCCACTTCAGGTTAGCCGGGTCTCTCTCAGAGGTAACGCGGATTTTTTTGCCGTTAACAATCAGCGCACCGTCCTGTACTTCAACGGTACCGTCGAAGCGGCCGTGCGTTGAGTCGTACTTCAGCATGTATGCCATGTAGTCCGCGTCTAACAGGTCGTTGATCGCAACGATTTCGATGTCAGAACGCTGCTGAGCAGCACGGAAAACGATACGGCCGATACGACCAAAACCGTTGATACCTACTTTGATAGTCATATATTCCACCAGCTATTTGTTAGTGAATAAAAGGTTGGCTGTAAAATTACAAAAACCTTACCAGGCGTCAAGCGGAATCGTGTCAATAGTTGCGACAGGTCAATCCGTTCAACAGGAATAATTTGTTGCGCAACCGCTTGCGCAACAAGCTTGCTGAGGTGATGCCGAAACCCGATTGCTGAATATAAAGGGATAGCGTTTGCAAAAGGTGATCGAGGTCACAAATCTAAGCTGTGAAAGGGAAGTCGGGTCGCTAAGCACGAAAAAAGCCCCGGCAATGTTATTCGTTTGTTAGAATAGTAGACGATTTTTTCAGAATGACACTCTCCGGAATCACTCAAATGGCTAAAGAAACCGCACCTGAAGCAAAAATTGCGCAATTATCTGAAATGCAGCGCTATGTGACCCAGCAGCGCGGCACAGAGCCGCCATTTAGCGGCGCGCTTCTGCACAATAAACAGGAAGGCATCTATCACTGCCTGGTCTGCAACGCGCCGCTGTTTCTCTCGGAAACGAAGTATGACTCTGGCTGCGGCTGGCCGAGTTTTTATCAGCCGGTAGGCGACGACGCGATTCGCTATCTGGAGGATGACTCGCACGGCATGCATCGGATCGAAATTCGCTGCAATAACTGCGACGCCCATCTGGGACACGTTTTCCCGGACGGCCCACAGCCAACCGGCGAGCGCTACTGCGTTAACTCGGCGTCGCTGAGCTTTACCGACGAGCAGGGCGACGAACAGCAGGGGTGATGAATGAAACAACAGCTTGAGGCGATGGTCGACGCCATGACGCCTGAGGTCTACGAGCGGCTGGCAACGGCGGTGGAAACTGGTAAATGGCCGGACGGCGTGGCGCTGTCGCAGGAGCAGCGCGACAACTGCCTTCAGCTGGTGATGCTCTATCAGGCGCGCCATAACGCGGCGCCACAGCATATGACCATCGGCAAGGGCGGCGAAATGGTGACGAAATCGAAGCGGGAGCTGAAAGAAGAGTTCGGCATCGACGCGGAGATTACGCGCATCAACCTGCACTGAATATCAGGCCGACATTGCGTCGGCCTTAAGCTATTCCGCTAAACCAGCACCGCGCCCTGCGCCTTCATCTGGGCGAACGCGATATCGCTGTCTTCCGGGCTGAGATTGACGCCACGACAGCCTTCTTTTACCACCGTCACCTGATAGCCCAGCTCCAGCGCGTCCAGCACGCTGTACTTCACGCAGTAATCCGTGGCGATCCCCAGCATCACCAGATGGGTAATGGCGCGCGCCTGCAGCCAGCTGTCCAGCTCGGTTTTGCGCCGATGGCCGTTGTCGAAAAAGGCGCTGTAGCTGTCAACGTCGACATCCTGTCCCTTATGGAATACCGCGTCGATCAGGCTGCGATCGAGGTCGGGATGAAGTTCGGCACCGGCGGAACCCTGAATGCCGTGATCCGGCCACCAGATCTGCGCCAGCCCGTTGAGTTCGCCCAGCGTGTAGACCGGCTCACCGGATACCGAAGCGAAGCTGCCGTGGTTGGCCGGGTGCCAGTCCTGCAGCGCCAGCACGCACTCGCCGCGTGCGCGGAATTCGCGCGCATAGCGGTTGGCGACCGGCACGGTCATGTCGCCTTCATGCACGGCCATCGGGCCGCCCGGACAAAAATCGTTTTGAATATCGATGATAATGAGGGCCTGCTTCATAACAGGTGGCTCCGTAATTAGTCTTCGGTCAGTTCACCGCGCAAATTTTGCTGCATCCTGGCGCGGATCTCATCGCAGGAGAGCGACTGACTCAGTAAAAAGTGGAGCTTGGTTAGCGCGGCTTCCACCGTTAAATCAAATCCGCTTATCACACCGGCATGCTCAAGGGCATTGCCGGTGGCGTAGCCGCCCATGTTCACCTTGCCGGAAATACACTGGGTCAGGTTAACCACCACAATGCCGCGCTCGCTCGCCTGCTGCAGCTCGGCAAGAAACTCGGCGTTCTGCGGCGCGTTGCCGACGCCATAAGAGCGCAGGATCAGCGCTTTTACCGGCTGGCGTAAAAAGTTGCGCACCACATCCGCCGAGATGCCTGGGTAGATGGTGACGACGCCGATAGGCTGCGGCGTAATGGTATGCACCTTCAGCGGACCCTGGCCCTGCGGCGCGGGCGGCGTATTCAGCCGACGGATATGGATGCCGGCTTCCAGCAGGGCGGAAAGGTTCGGCGAGGCAAACGCGTTAAAGCCGTCCGCATGCGCTTTTGTAGTGCGATTGCCGCGATAGAGCTGGTTGTTGAAAAACAGCGAGACTTCATTCACGGGGTAGTTCGCCGCCACATAGAGCGCGTTCAGCAGGTTTTGCTGGCCGTCGGAGCGCAGCTCCGCCAGTGGGATCTGCGAGCCGGTCACGATCACGGGCTTCGCCAGGTTCTCCAGCATAAACGAGAGCGCCGAAGCGGTGAACGCCATGGTATCGGTTCCATGTAGGATAACAAATCCATCGTAGCGATCATAATTTTGTCGAATATCCTCCGCGATCGCCTGCCAGTCTTCGGGCGTCATATCGGAGGAGTCGATCAGCGGATCGTATTCATGGATGGTGAAATCCGGCATCTCAGGGCGGTGGAACTCCGGCATATTCGCCAGCTGTTGCTGCAGGTGACCTGAAACCGGGATGTAGCCCTGCGCGGAGCGCTGCATGCCGATGGTGCCGCCGGTATAGGCGACATAGATGTTTTTCTTTTGCATCAGAAACTCAGACTTGCCGTAAAACGCGCAGTATAAGGGGAAAGCGGGGGAAAAGCAGCCCGGTCAAGGACCGGGCTGCGAGCTTCATCGCACTTCGCCGCAGTTCAGGCAGAACGCATAGCGATTTTGCGGATCGTTGAGGTTATTCAGCAGGCCGGGCTGCTGTTTCATCGCGCTCATTACGTCGAGCATCGGCGCGGGCAGGAAGGCTTTCAGCGTGGTCGGCAGCACCGCCTGCGCTGAGGCATTGACCTGGTTGAGCAGCATATCAAACATGCCCGGCTGATCCTGATACCAGGCGAGCTGCGGCTTCGCCACCTTCGCCAGTTCGCCCGCTTTCTTCACCGCATCGTCAAAGTCACCCAGCGCATCGACCAGGCCGTTGGCTTTGGCATCGCTGCCGGTCCAGACGTGACCCTGCGCAATCGCATCGATTTGCTCCGGCGTTTTATGGCGCGAAGCGGCGACCAGACCGACAAAGTTGCGGTAGCCGTTTTCAATCGTCAGCTGCATTAGCTGCTGCACTTCGTTCGGCAGCGCTTTGGTGGAGGCGACGTCCGCCAGCGGCGAGGTGGCGACGCCGTCCGTATGCACGCCGATGCTATCCAGACTGTTCTCCAGCGTATTGATGACGCCGAAAATGCCGATAGAGCCGGTCAGAGTGCTCGGGCTGGCGACAATGTAGTCCGCCGGCGTTGAGATCCAGTAGCCGCCTGAGGCCGCCATGCCGCCCATAGACACCACGACGGGCTTACCGGCCGCATGCGCCGCCGCCAGCTCTTCACGGATCGCTTCGGACGCCGTAACGCTGCCGCCAGGGCTGTTGACGCGCAGGATAATCGCCTTGATTTTAGGATCGAGGCGCGCATCACGGATTTGCGCGGCAGTGGTGTCGCCGCCGACATTGCCGGGGGTCTCCTCGCCGTCCATAATCGCGCCGCTCGCCATCACCACCGCAATATTGCCATCCTGCTGGGTTGGCTGTTTCACGTTGTAGTCATAGATGCTGACGCTGTGATAGTCGTTGCTGGCTTTATCCCAGCCGAAGGTTTTCACCAGCTCCTGGTCGGCCGCCGCACGGCTGTCCAGCACATCCACCAGCTTGTTGTTGAGCGCATATTTGGCGGTATCGCCGTTGACCGCCTCAAGACCGGCGATCACCGCCGCCGCGCCGGGGAACAGCTGATCCGGCGTAATCTGTCGGTTGCCCGCTACGGTATTCAGGTAGTTCTGCCACAGCTGACCGATCCAGCGGCTGTCGGCGTCACGCGCCGCCTGCGACATATCGTCGCGCAGGAAAGGTTCGACCGCGGACTTGTAAGTGCCGACGCGGAAGACGTGGGAGTTAACCTTCAGCTTATCCAGCAGCGTCTTATAGTAGAGGCCGTTGGTGGCGAAGCCGTGCAGATCGACCGTGCCCTGTGGCGAGAGATAGATTTTGCTGGCGTAGCTGGCGAGGTAGTACTGCGCCTGGCTATAGCTGTCGCCCAGCGCAAAAATGGGCTTGCCGCTGTCGCGGAATTCGCGCAGCGCTTTGCCAACGTATTGCAGAGAAGGCTGATCGCCGCCGGCGAAATCGCGCAGATCAAGCACCATGCCGGTGATGTTTTTGTCGCTTTTGGCCTGACGGATGGCGTCCACTACGTCAAACAGCGAGTTCTCCTGCAGGCGATCGCTGCTTGCGCCCAGCAGCTGACGACCCAGTTTGCTCAGCCTGTTGCTGACCGAGGGTTTATCCACCAGCACGCCGGTGAGGTCGACTTTCAACGCACCTTGCTGCACCGGCGTCGAGCCGCTACCGGAACCGCTGACCTGCAGCCAGATACCGACGCCGACCAGGATTAAAAAGATCAGGAACAGATTGAGAATAAACTCCCTGATAAAATTCAGCACTCGCCATGTCCATCGGAACAGACCGGCAATAATTCGCCACAATGTGCGCATCAGACTCTCCATTTTCGCTAGCGGAAAGCGGTCGCCGCGCGGCTCCGCCTTCCATGACGTCCTCATCCTAAAGAGCAGCGTGGAAAATGTCAGCAGGAAATCGCGGCGGACTGTTACAAAAGATCAGGCTGTGCCAGGATTAGCCAACGCGTTATCTCATCAGGAGAAAATCATGGATGCACTTGAATTACTGATTAATCGTCGATCGGCCTCGCGGCTGACTGAGCCCGCGCCTGCTGGTGAAAGCCTGCAGAACATTATCCGCGCCGGAATGCGCGCGCCGGATCATAAGTCGCTGCAGCCGTGGCGCTTCGTTATCGTTGAGAATGACGGGCGCGATCGGCTGAGCGCGCTGCTGGAAGAGGCGGCGCGCGAGGCGCAGCTGGAGGAGAAGGCGATCGACAAAGCAGCGCGCTCGCCGTTCCGCGCGCCGATGATCATTACGGCGATAGCCCACTGCGAAGATCATCCCAAAGTGCCGCGCTGGGAGCAGGTGGTATCGGCGGGCTGCGCGGTGATGGCGATGCAGATGGCGGCGGTCGCGCAAGGCTTCAACGGCATCTGGCGCAGCGGCCCCTGGACCGATAACGCACGCGTGCGCAGCGCCTTTAACTGCCGTGAACAGGATGCCATCGTCGGTTTTCTCTATCTCGGCACGCCGCAGCTAAAATCAAGCACCACCGTGGTTCATCCCGATACCGCGCCTTTCGTCAGCTATTTCTAGCCGACGCCGTTTCTTTTTCCGTGCAGCGTAGCGGGTTGCGCGGATCCTGCGCGACCGATCCAGAAGTGACCCGCCAGCGCTTACCTCCTTATCAGGAAACGTCTAAGATAGCGCTGCGCCTCTGTCGCGTTAGCCAAATGGCCCTCATACCCTGAAGTAAAGGATCTTGCTGACTCATGCGTTTGTTTATTGCGGAAAAACCGAGCCTGGGCCGCGCCATTGCCGATGTGTTGCCCCAGCCTCATCGTCGCGGAGAAGGCTTTATCGCCTGCGGCGACGATCAGGTTGTCACCTGGTGCGTCGGCCACCTGCTGGAGCAGGCGCAGCCGGACAGTTATGACAGCCGCTACGCGCGCTGGTCGCTGGCCGACCTGCCGATCATCCCGCAAAAATGGCAGCTGCAGCCGCGTCCCTCGGTGGCGAAGCAGCTTAAAGTCATTGAAAAGCTGCTGAAGCAGGCCAGCGAAGTGGTGCATGCGGGTGACCCGGATCGCGAAGGTCAGCTGCTGGTGGATGAAGTGCTCGACTATCTACAGCTGCCGGCGGAAAAACGCAGCCGCGTTCAGCGCTGCCTGATCAACGACCTGAACCCGCAGGCGGTGCAGCGGGCAGTCAGCCGCCTGCGTGAAAACCGCGAATTTATTCCGCTCTGCGTCTCGGCGCTGGCGCGCGCGCGCGCCGACTGGCTCTACGGCATTAATATGACGCGTGCCTGGACGCTGCTGGGGCGCAACGCGGGCTACGACGGCGTGCTGTCGGTGGGGCGGGTGCAGACGCCGGTACTGGGTCTGGTGGTGCGCCGCGACGAAGAGATCGAAAACTTTGTTCCCAAAGATTATTTTGAAGTCAAAGCCCATATTGTTACGCCGGACCAGCAGCGCTTCGTCGCTAACTGGGTGCCCAGCGATGCCTGCGAACCCTGGCAGGATGAAGAGGGGCGGCTGCTGCATCGTGCACTGGCGGATCACGTCGTCGCCCGCATTGCGGGTCAGCCTGCGTTGGTCACCAGCTACAACGATAAGCGCGAAGGCGAGGGCGCGCCGCTGCCTTTCTCGCTCTCCAGCCTGCAAATCGAGGCGGCGAAACGCTACGGACTGAGCGCGCAAACGGTGCTGGACACCTGTCAGAAGCTCTACGAAACCCATAAGCTGATTACCTATCCACGTTCCGACTGCCGCTATCTGCCGGAAGAGCATTTCGCCGGCCGCCATGCGGTGCTGAAGGCGATTCAGACGCACGCGGGCGCCATGACGCCTCCGGATGACTTCAGCGCCGATCGCCGTAACCGCTGCTGGGATGATAAAAAAGTGGACGCGCACCACGCCATTATTCCTACCGCACGCGCCAGCACGGTACGGCTGACGGAGAACGAGCAGAACGTTTACGCGCTGATTGCCCGTCAGTATCTGATGCAGTTCTGTCCCGACGCCATCTTCCGCAAATGCGTTATCGAGCTGGATATCGCGGGCGGCAAGTTCGTCGCCAAAGCGCGTTTTCTTGCCGAAGCGGGCTGGCGCGCGCTGCTGGGCAGCAAAGAGCGCGACGAGGAAAACGACGGTACGCCGCTGCCGGTGGTCGCGAAGGATGACGAACTGCTGTGCGAGCGGGGCGAGGTGCTGGCGAAACAGACGCAGCCGCCGCGCCCCTTCACCGATGCGACGCTGCTCTCCGCCATGACCGGCATTGCCCGTTTTGTGCAGGATAAAGAATTAAAGAAAGTGCTGCGCGCGACCGATGGTTTAGGGACGGAGGCCACGCGCGCCGGGATTATCGAGCTGCTGTTCCGACGATCTTTTCTGGTGAAAAACGGACGTTATATCAACGCGACGCCTGCGGGACGGGCATTGATCCACTCGCTGCCGGAACTGGCGGCACGGCCCGATATGACGGCGCAATGGGAGTCGACCCTGACGCGCATCAGCGAAAAGGCGTGCCGCTATGAGGAATTTATGCAGCCGCTGGTCGGCACGCTGACGGAGCTGATCCATCAGGCGCGCCAGCAGCCCAGCGCGATGGCCTTTCGCGGACTGCCCGCTTCAGGGCAGAAGAAACGTCCCAAACGGACGGCGAAACGAAAAGTGAAGGAGAGCGAATAATGCGTTATGGCGCAGGTTTATGCTTTATCGCGGCGCTGGTAAGCGGCGCTGCCGCCGCCAGCCCCTCGCACGGGTATCAGCAGGAGTACAGCGCGGGCGGCAATGCGGATGTGGTGGTCGATATGCCGCCTGAAGTCTGGACGCAAAATCAGAGCAGCGCGCCCAGCTGTCAGCAGTGCTGTATTTTCGAGAACCGCAGCTACAGCGAGGGCGCGGTGGTGAAATCGGAAGGGGTGCTGCTGCAGTGCGCCCGAGACGAAAAGGTGCTTGGCACCAATCCGCTGATCTGGAAAATCGTAAAGTAAATAGCGTGGCGTCTGGCCACGCCGTCGCATCAGAACGCGAAAGTCGACCAGACCGGCGCGTGGTCAGACGGTTTTTCCATGCTGCGGATGTCGTAATCGATTCCCGTCTCCACGCAGCGGGCGGCCAGCGGCTGGCTGGCCAGCAGCAGATCGATGCGCAGCCCGCGATTGTCGTCGAACCCCTTTGAGCGGTAGTCGAACCATGAGAAACGATCGCTTACCTCAGGATTTTTTTCGCGGAAGGTATCCACCAGTCCCCATTTCAGCAGACGCGCCATCCATTCGCGCTCTTCCGGCAGGAAAGAGCATTTGCCGGTGCGTAGCCAGCGTTTGCGGCTCTCTTCGCCGATGCCGATATCGAGATCGGTGCAGCTGATATTCATGTCGCCCATAATCAGCACGGGCTTATCCGCCAGCAGGCTCTGCTCAAGATAGCTTTGCAGATCGCGATAGAACTTCTCTTTCGCCGGGAATTTGACCGGATGGTCGCGGCTCTCACCCTGCGGGAAATAGCCGTTGATCACCGTGATATCGCCTATCGGGCTCGGGATCTCCGCCATAATCAGACGGCGCTGCGCTTCCTCATCGTCGCCGGGAAAGCCGCGACGTACCGAAACGGGCTGCGCTTTGGTCATCAAGGCGACGCCATAGTGGCCTTTCTGCCCGTGATAAAAGACGTTGTAGCCGAGCTTCGCCACCTCTTCGAGCGGAAACATATCGTCATGGACTTTGGTTTCCTGCAGGCCGATAACGTCAGGCTGATGCTGCTCGACAAGCGCTTCGAGCTGATGGGGGCGGGCGCGCAACCCGTTGATGTTGAATGAAACAAATTTCATGGCGTAGACCAGTGTGCTGAGAATGTTGCGCCGGATGGTAGCGATTTTTTAGCAAAAAGTCATGGGGAGGGGCGCGTTGTCTCGCTACGCTCGACCCGAACCTTCGGTCGAAGCTTCTCATCCTTCTCCCCGAGGTGTCGGGAGAATCAGGAGAGTGCGTTTAATACGGGAGATGATGCAAGGATGGTGGTGGGAGAAGGATTCGAACCTTCGAAGTCTGTGACGGCAGATTTACAGTCTGCTCCCTTTGGCCGCTCGGGAATCCCACCTGGGAAATGCTGATAATGACCGGTAAGGCAGAGAAACGATTCAGATGGTGGTGGAAGAAGGATTCGAACCTTCGAAGTCTGTGACGGCAGATTTACAGTCTGCTCCCTTTGGCCGCTCGGGAATCCCACCACTGGCCTGAATCATTGTGCCTTAAAGCGGGGCGCATCATATCAAATGCGGTCAGCCTGTAAAGCACCCAGCTAAAAAATGTGAACCGTTTGCCCACTTTTTGCCCGTGGCGCTGAATTCACAAACAATTCAGCGCCCGGTGCGCTTAAAGAATAATCGTACGGTTGCCGTAAACAAATACGCGCTGCCCCAGCACTTTATAGAGCGCGCGGCTTAACACGTTCTTCTCTACGTCGCGTCCAGCACGCATCATCTCTTCGGCCGTATAGCTGTGATCGACGTTGATCACGTCCTGCATGATGATCGGACCTTCGTCCAGATTATCGTTCACGTAGTGCGCCGTTGCGCCGATGATCTTTACGCCGCGCTCGTAGGCCTGATGATAAGGACGCGCGCCGATAAACGCCGGCAGGAACGAGTGGTGGATATTGATGATTTGGTTCGGATAGCGCTGCACAAAGGCTGGCGTCAGCACGCGCATATATTTCGCCAACACCACGTAATCAGGCTGGTAGCGGTCGATTTCGTCCGCCATCAGGTTGTCGTGCTCTTCACGCGAAAGCCCTTCATGGCTGACCAGCACGAAAGGAATATCAAAACGCTCAACCAGCGAACGCAGCGTGTCATGGTTGCCGATAACCGCGGCAATTTCCATATCCAGCCCGCCGAACGCGCTCTTCATCAGCAGATCGCCCAGGCAGTGCGCCTCTTTGGTGACCAGCACCACCACGCGACGGCGGCCAGCGCTGTTCAGCTCGCGCGTCGATCCAGCGGGAAGCGCGCTGTCTAAATCTGCCAGCAGCGTATTATCGTTGAAAATGCCTTCGAGTTCGGTGCGCATGAAAAAGCGACCGGTACGATGATCAACGAATTCATTGTTTTGCACGATATTCAGCTCGTGCTTGTAGCAAATATTGGTGATTTTAGCGATCAGACCTTTCGCGTCAGGGCAAATGGTACGTAAAACTTTTCGTTGCAGTGTTTGCGCTTGCATCTCGATCAGAGTCCTGTCAAAGCGATTGGGTAAAACCGTTGGGCCGTATGCTGTTCAGCCGCAACATTTCTTGTATTTTTTATCGGCGCCACAAGGACAGCGATCGTTGCGCCCTACGGCGGGCGCTGTTCCATCGACATAGTACCAGCGGTGGTCCTCGCGAAGAAAGCGAGAACGCTCATGGATTGCGCTTATCTGCGAATTTTCGCGGTATCGCGCAAAAAAGGTGACGAAAGCTTCATTATCATGGCTTCCATGATTACAACAGGTTACATTCAGGCTTAGCCACTCGGTACCGGCGAAACTTTCGGATAATCGCTGCGCCATATCGGGCAGACGCTGGTCGGGATGCCAGCTGGCGACCAGCCAGTCGCTGTTTTGCATGGCATAGGCGGTATAGCGCGAGCGCATTAACTGTTCAGCCGACTCAGGCAGTTGTTCGCCAGACAGAAAGGGCGCGCAACATAAGCTATACTGCTTCCCGCTGCAGCAAGGACAGGGTTCGGACACAATAACTCCTGTGAGCGATAAAGTAAGTTGACGCC